>CASDWE010000003.1 GCA_949284685.1 uncultured bacterium | reverse complement strand
AGGTAGATTTACCAGCACCTGATTCACCTAATATAAAAACAAGACCATTATTTGGAAAAGTTAAGTTAATATCATTTAAAGCATTAACTAGACGAGATTTGTTTTTATATGTTTTATATATATGAGATAAGGTGAGCATAATTATATTCAGTTATATTAAAATATTTATTTTTTGATTTTAAAAATATAATATCGACGGATGAGACTTTTCTAAAATAGTTTTCACACCATCATCATTATCATAATAAATTGATACATCAAAATATGGATCATCTTCAGGGATGAGGAAGAAGTTGATGTCATATAATGTGTGAATATCTTTTCCATAATAATCATATGTTTTATCTAAACCAAAGGTACCACTTGAAATGACATCTGGTTCATCATAATCAACATAGACATCCGCGATAAAGCCTAATCTAAATTTTTGTCTTTGTCCTAATTGATAATAAATAGGATGGTTATATGTATTTTGATAAGAAAATGTTTCTGTAAGGACAGTTTCTATTGATGTTGTAGATTGCTTTATTTCAGTCATTTCTTGATAAAGTGAGCCAGAAATTGAAATAGAATTTTCAACATATTGATCTTGGCTAACTTTTAAAAGCCCTAAATCAACTTCGCCACCAATATTTGAACCAACTGTAGTTTGAAATTCAAGTAAATATTCAGAAGCAGAATGAATTATAGTAGTAGTTGATACTTGTTTAGCGCTTTTTGTTGTTAGTGTGAAGTTAACAAAGGAATTTGCAGGAACATTTCTTATATAATAACTTTCAATTGGAATATCAATAAATTTATCAAAAGCAAAAGCAAAAAATTCGTGTTCTGGAAAATATTCCCAATGCTCGTCCCAAGCAACCCAACCTGATTTATAAGTTAAAAAAGGGTCAGCATAATTTAATTCAGCATACGAATCTTCTACATAATTCATTATTCCAAAATTTATATGTGTTTTCCCATCGTAAACATCGATGATATAATCACATGTTTTTCTATCTTCTAAACCCCAATAACCATCAAAATATAAGTCGCTAAACATATTTCTATCAGCAGGATTTATGTCATCAATTCCTGGATGATGCATTCCATAATTTATTTTATCAGTGATATGATTGCTTGAAGTAATTGCTAGAAGCATCATCATGGCTAAACTTTTAAACATATTTTTCCCTCATAAATATTCTTTTCATAAATATAACACATATCAACACAATGCACAAACGCAAATTGATTAGTTAACCGGCATTTCCGATCATCTAGTAAGGTAATTAATATAAACAAAAAAAGAATAACAATTTGGACGTTTTCTTTTTATTTTATATCTTTTTCACTTTTTTATATTAATTTAAAGCTTTATTTGTATTATAATTGCAAGCATGAAATTTAATAAAATTTTGAATAGAAACAATTTTGCACTATTTGGATTTATTACCTCATTAATGTTAGCACTACTCCAAGTAGTGTCATTAATAATGCTTATTTTTAATAATCTTGGCAATGCACAAGCAGTAATTGTTGATGCTTTTTCTTTAATTATTAGCGTTGCTTTTTATTTATTTATTGCCTTTTATTTTAAAAAATCAAAATTGAATTTTGGTTATGCGTTTTCTGCTTTATTTTCTCTTTTGTTATGTGATTATATTATTCCTTTAATTTTTGATTATATTGAATCAATATTTTCCTTGAGCATTATATTCCCTTCAATTATTGCCTTATTAGCGGTCGTTTATTTTATTTTTATGCTTTTAGAAACTAAAAATAGAAATAAAAAATATTTAACCACTTTAAAAGTAATTGGTATTATTTTTGGCGTTGCCGCGTTAGGACTTGGCATTTATAATTTAACGACTTTGATTATATTTTTTGATTTTAGTGGTGATGTCACTAGTATATTTTCAATTGTTATTATTATAATTTATACAGTTGCCGAGATGATTTGCTTACCAATTGTATTTGCGTGTTATCCTTTTATTCTTGCCAAAGAAAGATATTATTATTAAATAAATTTAAATATTGTTTGCTGTGTTATAATTTTTATGTATATGAAAACAAAATATTTATCTTTACTTGTTTTATCTAGTTTGCTTTTAAGCGGATGTAATAATACAATTCCTTCTGATAAAGATGAATTTCTTAATAGTTTTTCTAATGATAGTTTTCTTTCAAATAATATTTTTTATGATAGCTTTTCATATAATATTAAATATTTTGATGAAAACAACAACATAATTTCATCATATAATATGGATTATAGTAAATCTGATTCGTATTTATATTCTAATTTGCCAATCGAAGGAGCAATAGATTTCAGTGCTTATCTAATGTTTAAAAGCACTCTATATGGCATTTATTATATTGATGACTATTTGCCGCCGGTCTTTTTAAATAACGATTATATCGAATATCAAGCTAATCGTTTATCATCGATGACTTATTTATCTTTGCAAAGAAAAGCTTACGATTGTTATCAATATATCGTTTCTAATCAAAACAATTACAATATCAATTATGAAATTGAAAATAATAATATATTCAAAATAACAATAAGTGGTGAAAATATTGATTCTATTTATTATTTAGATAAAGAAAATCAAGCACTTGTCAAATATGTTGATAATCTTAATAACTATGAGGAAACTATTTCTTATAATGTGATAATCAACAAAAAAGATATGTTAGCCAATAGCAAAACATATCAAACGACAAACGTACAAGATATTATCACGCTTTCTAAATTATTTGAAATTGCCAGCAGTTCTTTATGTATTAATAAAATTAATTATGTCGGTCGTGATTTTAATAATGATGCACATATAACATATCAATTTGATAATACTAGCAATGATATCTATTATCATCATCTTTATCAAATGGGTGATAAAAAAATTGAAGAATTGTTAGTAAAAAAAGATAATCCTGATCGTTATTCATATTATTATTATGATAGTTTTAATGGGCAATATAGCAATTTGTCTTACACTAATAACGATGCTTTATCATTTTATAATCAAAAATTTATGTCTATTTTCAATCAACTAACAATATTTAGTCACACTAATCGAGAATTGTTGAGCCGAGAATATAAAAATTTGCGCAGTAATGTTAATGGTCATGTTATTACTATTCAAGCCGACCCAAATGGAGCAAATAGTTCTCCTATTGATATAGACATTAGATTAGGATATTTAATGATTCAAAGAATAAATATATATGAAAACACCACACGACAACAAAATATTAGTGTTAGATATAATAATGAAGCCAATTTTGATAAATTAGTAACGATTTTAAGCTAAATTATAAAATAATAAACTAAAAAACCAAGAACATATTCTTTTTTTGTTTGTGAACAAAACATAACATTTTTTTTAACTTTCATAATGCTAATAACGTAGTCTAGTTGCAGGAAAATAAAAAAAATCTTGACATACGGGGGGGCGTTAACTCGTTTATACGCCACAACCGAATCCTTGCCTTCGAAGTTGAAGGCTAGCGAAATCCTCGGTCGCCGGAACTTCCAAATCGGTCGCAAAGGCCAAGGCAAATGATTATAGTTATGCTTATGTTGTTGGTTCAATGAATGATGAAAATTATAACAATGTAAATTGGACCGAAACCGAATATTATAAAATGACGCCAGATATAACATCATCTAAATTTTTATGGAAATGGATGCCAAGACAAGATTTAGGAATGAATACTTTCCCAACGGTCTGCGCATTCAATTGTAAAAATAGGAATAATTGGAGCAACCCGAGCAATGATTATGGGTTACATTCTGGTTGGCGTCCAAATATCAAAGCCATTACTTGGGATGGTAATCATGCTTCTGGTTTAAATGTTATATCTTAAATTTTTTTAAAAAAATTGCAATTAATCTTTTCTTTTTATTAAAAATTCAATTTTTAATGCTATTATAAATAATGAGAGAGGATTTTTATTATGGCATATGGGTTATTATACGATTACTTAATGGGTCAATGTCATAATGCTTATGAATATTTTGGTGCCCATTTTGTAACAATTAAAAAAGGTAGAAAAAAAGTTGATGGAGTTATTTTTAGATTATACGCTCCGATGGCAAGTGATGTTTCAGTTATTGGTGAATTTAATAATTGGGATGTTACTAAAAATAAAATGGATAAAGTTGATGAATGTGGAGTATTTGAAACTTTTATTGAAAATTTAACAAATTATCAATCTTATAAATTTCATTTCAAAAATGCAAAAGGTCAATATGTTGATAAAGCTGATCCTTTTGCTTTTTTTAGTGAATATCGTCCTGGAACTTGTTCAAGATTGTTCGATATTAGAAATTTTGCTTGGCACGATGATGAATGGTTGAATAAAAGAAATCGTAATTTTGATTCTCCCATGTCAATTTATGAAATGCATTTAGGCTCATGGAAAGGACAAGTTGATGGCAGATATTTAAGTTATGAAGAAATCGCTGATTATCTCATACCTTATGTTAAAGGATTGGGATTCACTCATATTGAAATTATGCCTATAACTCAATACCCTTTTGATGGAAGTTGGGGATATCAAGCAACTGGTTTTTATAGCGTTGATTCAAGATATGGTAATCCAATGCAACTAATGAGTTTTGTTGATCGTATGCATCAAGCTGGTATCGGTGTCATTTTAGATTTTGCTCCTGTTCATTTTGCAAATGATAATTTTGCCTTATCACAATATGATGGGACTTGTTTATATGAATATGATGGTGAATGGAGAATTTCGCCATGGGGTTCATTGATGTTTGACTTAGGCAAAGATCCAGTTCGCAGTTTTTTAATTAGTGCGATGGATTATTTTGTTAATTATTTCCATTTTGATGGTATAAGAGTTGACGCTGTTAGTAATATTATTTTCCATAACGGCGATAAATCTAATGGTCCAAACCAAGGAGCGATCGAATTTGTCAAACGTTTAAATGGAAAAATGCATATCAATCATAATAATGTTATGATGATTGCTGAAGATAGTTCCGATTATGGTGGTGTCACCAAAGGATTAGAATATGGCGGTTTAGGTTTTGATTATAAATGGGATTTGGGCTGGATGAATGATACATTAAAATATTATTCATTAGATCCAATTTATAAAAAATATGATCATAACAAATTAACTTTTTCGATGGCTTATTTTTATAGTGAAAACTTTTTATTACCATTTTCTCATGATGAAGTAGTTCATGGTAAGGGAACATTAATTAATAAATTGTGGGGAAGTTATGATGATAAATTTGCCATATTAAGAAATTTATATACTTATCAATTTGCTCATCCTGGAAAAAAATTAAATTTCATGGGTAATGAATTAGCCTCCTTTGATGAATGGAACGAAAATAAATCTTTACCATGGAATTTAAAATCATTTCCAATTCATGATTCGATTTCTCGCTTAATTCGTGATTTAAATCTTATTTATCGTCATGAAAAAGCCATGTATATGGAAGAATATAATCCAAGTCATTTTACTTGGCTTATGGTGGATAATTCCAATCAAAGTATTTTTGCTTTTCAAAGAAGTTATGCCGGCGAGACATTAGTGTTTGTTTTTAATATGACACCTAATTATTATGAATATTATGATATTCCAATGCTTGTTGAAGGTGAATTTGAAGAAATATTTAATTCTGATAAAGATGTATACGCTGGAAGAAATAATTATAATGGCCTCCCATTAAAAACATATCCATATGGGATGGAAAATAAACCATATCATATGACTATTAAACTAGCTAGTTTTGGAGCGTGCATATTTAAAAAGATTAAATAAATTAATTAGTTTTAATTTATAAATTAATAAAAATAAGATATATTATTTTTGTGTGTATAAAAAGGAGACAATAATTATATGAAATATGAAGGTATGAATATGTTTAAAACCAAGGAAGATTTTAAACGGGAATATCAAGAAAGAATGATTGAAAAATATGGTGTAGAAGTTAAAGAAAGCCAAATTATTGAGCGCTACGACGTTTTAGGAGAAATGGTTCGTGATTATGCTAACTTTGATTGGAGACATACCCATAACACTATCGTTAGCAAACAAAAGAAACAATTAATATATTTTTCAATGGAATTTTTAATTGGTCGATTGCTTATTAATAATATGATGAACATGGGTATTTATAAAGTTGCTAAAGACGGTTTAAAAGATTTTGGAATAAATATTCACGAATTAGAAGAAATGGAAACTGATGCTGGTTTGGGTAATGGTGGACTCGGTCGTCTTGCCGCTTGTTTTTTAGATTCAATCGCTTCATTAGGTTATCCAGGTCATGGAAATTGTATCCGCTACGACTATGGTTTTTTCCGTCAAAAAATAGTGGATGGAAAGCAAAAAGAACTACCAGATCAATGGTTATCAAACGGATATGTTTGGGAAGTCAAAAAGGCTAAACACGCTGTCGAAGTTAAATTTTATGGCACACCCGAAACATATTTAAAACCAAATGGTGAATACGCTTTAAGAACTGTTAATCCTGTCTGTGTTAGAGCGGTTCCATACGATGTTTCAATTATTGGTTATAAAAATCATGTTTGCAATACTTTAAGACTTTGGTCAGCGGAACCATCTCCAGAAAATCTTCCAAAAAATCAAAGTTTTGATGATTATTTATTAACTTTGAAAGAATTGTGTCATGGTCTTTATCCAGATGATTCAACCGAACACGGACGTATTTTAAGATTAAGACAACAATATTTTTTAGTTTCAGCAGGAATGCAATGTGCTTTAAAATCACATTTATCCCATTATGGAACTTTAGATAATTTTTCTGATAAAGTTGTTATTCAATTAAATGACACACATCCAATATTGGCGATTCCAGAAATGATGCGTCTTTTAATGGATGAATATGGTTTTGGCTGGGATGAAGCTTGGGCTCAAACTACAAAAACTATGGCATACACTAACCACACTGTTATGGTCGAAGCTCTTGAAAAATGGCCAATTCGTTATGTTCAACAACTAATTCCAAGATGTTTTATGATTATTGAAGAAATCAATCGTCGTTTCAATCTTGAAATGAATAATGCTGGATTAGATGATGCGATGAAATATGCGATGGCTATTATTAAAGATGGTCAAATCCATATGACAAATTTAGCAATTTATACTTGCTTTTCTGTTAATGGTGTCGCCGCTCTTCATACACATATTTTAGAAAACATTACTTTTAAAGAATTTTATAAATATATGCCTGAAAAATTTAATAACAAGACTAATGGTGTCACTCATCGCCGCTGGTTATTAAATTGTAATAATGAATTAGCAAAATTGATTTCTAGTAAAATTGGAAATAACTGGATTACACATTTTAAAGATATTGCTAAATTTAAAGAATATCAAGATGATGAAGAAGTATTAAATAAATTAGCGGAAATCAAATATGAAAACAAAGTAAAATTAGCAAAATATATCAAAGAACATAATGGTATTGACGTTGATCCACATAGTATTTTTGATGTGCAAATTAAACGCCTTCACGCTTATAAAAGACAATTATTAAATGTTTTCCATATTATTTATTTATATCAAAGAATGAAAGATGATCCTTCATTTAAAATTTTTCCTCATACTTTCATATTTGGAGCAAAAGCCGCGCCTAGTTATGACTATGCTAAAAAAATTATCGAATTAATTTTAGCGGTCGCGGATGTAATAAATAATGATGATGAAATTTCTAAATACATGAAAGTAGTCTTTATTGAAAATTATGGAGTTACTCTTGCTGAATTAATTATTCCAAGTGCTGATATATCTGAACAAATATCAACTGCCGGAAAAGAAGCAAGCGGTACTTCAAATATGAAATTAATGATGAATGGGGCAATTACTCTTGGAACTTTAGATGGTGCAAATATTGAAATCAAAGATGCAGCCGGGGAAGAAAATTGCGTTATTTTTGGTTTAAAAGATAAAGAAATTGAACATTTAAATGAGACAGGGGAATATAATCCATGGGATGTTTATAATAGCGATTATCGCGTAAAATCAATTATGGATTCCTTGTTTAACGGACCATGGGTAGGTTATCATCAAGATCGTTTTAGAATGATTTTTGACGAGGTCATGTATCATAAAGATATTTATTATATTTTAAAAGATTTTGATGGTTATCAAAAAGCCCAAGAAAGAATTTCCAAATTATATCAAGATCAAAAACATTGGCAAAAGATGTCACTTATAAATATTGCCAGCAGCGGATTTTTCTCTTCTGATCGTACAATCGAACAATATGTTAACGATATTTGGCATTTAGAAAAATTATATTGATTATGAATGATACAATCGATTTAACTAAATTATTTTCTTTTCAAAAACAACTAGACCAAGACATTATCGATAAACATCATGTCACTTATTCTAATACTAGAAATAAGCGTTTATTAGCTCTTTATTGTGAAGTTAGCGAATGTTTAAATGAAACGCGAATTTTCAAATATTGGTCATTTAAAAAACCGAGTGAAAAAAGTATTATTTTAGAAGAATATGTCGATGGATTGCATTTTTTGTTATCTTTAGGAATTGATCTTGATTGTCAAAATAAAGTTTTCCCTTTTTTAGATAGCGATTTAGATTTATGTGATTTATTTTTAAATTTATATCAAGATATATCCTTATTAAGAAATAATTATAATCAAGATAATTATCGAAAAGCGTTTATAACTTTTTTAACAATTGGAAAAAAACTAGAATTTAGTAAAGAAGATATTTATAATGGTTATCTTAAAAAACTAGAAATTAATTTTATTAGACAAAAGGAGAATTATTAAAATGGATGATTTAAAACTTTTAAAAGAAATTAGCGAAGTTAATGGTATTTCCGGATTTGAAAAAAATGTCGCAAAACTTGTAAAAAAAGAAATTTCTGATTCTGTAGATGAAATAAATTTTGATAATTTAGGTAGTTTAATTGCCTATAAACGTACTAATAAAGATAATGTTCCATTAGTTATGTTAAGTGCACATATGGATGAAGTAGGATTTTTAGTTAAATCTATCGAAGAAAGCGGTCTGATTCGTATTACAAATATTGGTGGTTGGTACAACCACATAATTCCTAATCAAAGTTATGTTATTACTACAAAACAAGGAAAAACTTATTTTGCCGTCAGCGGTGCACAACCACCTCATGGGATGAGTGCTGAACAAAGAAACAAAGTTTTAGATTTAAAAGATATGTATCTTGATTTAGGCGTCAAAGATAAGAAAATGGTTTTAGATTTAGGCATTAATGTTGGCGATAGTGTTACTCCTTATCAAGAATTCCGTGTTATGAATGATAAAAAAACTTTATTAGGAAAAGCCTGGGATGATCGAATCGGGGTAGCAAGTTTAATAACTACGGCAAAAGAATTAAAAAACGAACAATTAAATTGTGATGTTGCTTACGCTTTTACTGTTCAAGAGGAAGTTGGATTAAGAGGTGCAAAAACTTCCGCTCAAAAAATTAAGCCAGATATAGCTTTTGCAATCGATGTTACTTTTTCTTATGATTTACCAAATTCCGCGAATGACCCAGCAAAATTAGGTAATGGTGTTTGCTTATCGGTTATGGATGGAAGCGTTATCGCACATCGAGGATTGTTTGATTTTGTTGAAGAAATCGCAAAAAAACATAATATTCAATATTGCTATGATATGTTAAGTGCAGGTGGCACTGATTCTGGAAATATACATACAACTGGCGATGGTGTCATCACGATGACAATATCATTACCATGCCGCTATTTTCATAGTCATGTTTCAATGATAAATTATGATGACTACATTAGTTGTGTTAATTTATTAAAAGAAGTTTTAAAAGCAATCGATAAGGAAACATTGAATAAATTAAAAATGTCAAAATATAATTAAAAATAAGTGGGACAGCCCACTTATTTTAATAATTCATCAATTTCTTCTTCGCTATAAACTTTAATACCATGTTTTATTAAATGTTGTGTCAAGATTCCTTGACCAGATATTTTTTTATGAGTAAATGTTCCATCGTAAACATTTTTTACACCACACATCGGTGAATTTTCTTTTAATATGGCGATCTTAATATTTAAATATTTACAAATTGCATAAGCTTTTTGCACACCTTGTAAATAATATTGTGTAACATCTTTATTTTTTGTATTGATAACGCGATCTTTAACTATTTCAGCGGGCTTTCTTGGAATAGTTAAACCACCTTCTACTTCACCACAAAAAGGCACTAACTCGTATTTTTCTAATAATTCTTTATAACGCGAAAATAAATTATTGCTACCATCATATTTGGTATTATCACCGATAAGACAAGCACTAATTAATATTTTTTCCACCTCAAATATTCTATATTTGAATTTAATTTATTACAAGAATAAAATAACTCATATGAAAATAATTAAAATCGATTATGAAAATATTAACATCGAAGGCAAAAATTATTTAGTTAAAATTATTTATAAAACAAATAAAAAAAATATTTCTTTTCGTTTTAAAGATGACGTGTTTGTTATAAGCACTCCTTTATTTGTCAATAGATCAAAATTGATTGATTCTTTAAAAAAATATTCAAAAAGATTAATAAAAAAAACTAAAAAGCCAGTTTTAATTTGTGATGAATATGTATATATTTTAGGTAAAAAAATTTTATTGGATGAAAAAAATAAAATTATAAATTTTACAGATGGTAGTCAAATAATATATTCTGATTTAAATGATTTAATTTTAAAATTAAATCAAAAATTTTTAAAATTAGTTACTAGCTTAGTTAATTATTATAAAAATATCATGAATATAAATATTGATTTTAATATAAAAACTAAATGTTATTTAAAAACTCGATATGGATCATATTCTAAAAAAACAAAAACGTTATCTTTTAATTTTGTTTTATATCATTATGATCTTGAAGTCATTAAAGCGGTAGTAATTCACGAATTAAGCCATGTTTTTGTTTTTGATCATTCGAAAAAATTTTATAATATAGTTAATAAATATTACCCAAATTATAATGAAGTTCATAAAAGATTGAAAAAAGGAATTATGGATGATGGAAGTAATTAGTTCAAGGAAAAATCCTAAAATATTGCATTTGATGTCATTAAGACTTGCAAAAAATATAAAAAAAGAAAATCTTTTTGTTGATGAAGGATTAAAAAACTTATTGATGGCTTTAAGAAATCACATGGTTAAAGAAATTTATACAGTAAAGCCATTTTCTTTAGATGATGACCAAATAAAAGTTTATCAAATTAGTCAAGAAGTGTATGAAAAAGTTTCCTGTCTTGTTAATGGTGATGGATTTATATTTATTTGTCAGTGTTTTTTATCTAATCAAAATCTTTCCGATAAAGTAGTTTATTTAGATGATGTTCAAGATCCTGGAAATGTTGGCACTATTATAAGAAGTTGTCTAGCTTTTAATATAGACATGGTTATATTATCAACAAAATGTGCTTCAATTTATAATTTTAAGACATTAAGTGCATGTAAAGGCAGTCAATATCAAATAAAAATAATGGTTGAAGATTTTAAAAATATAGTCAATCAAAGAAAAGAAAATCAATTTATCATTTCAACTTGTTTAAGTAGCGATAGTATTTATTTAGAAGATTTATTTAAACTTAATAAATATATTGTAGTGTTTGGAAATGAAGGAAAAGGTATTAGCAAAGATATTATTGAAAAATCAGATTTTAAGGTTAAGATTCCAATTTCTAACATTGATTCATTAAATGTTTCAGTTGCTGCTGGAATTGTTTTATATCATTTAGAAAATTAGTCTTCATCTATTATAGATAAAAGAATTTTGTAAGTTGCAAAAATATTCTTATTTTGATTTACAAATGAATACAAATAAATTTTATTTACTTTTTAGTTCTTTTCATATAAAATGAATTTGCATTGAAGAGAAGTAGTAAATAACCTCTTGTAGGATAGGGAAAGACAAATTAGTGGAACGTCTACTATAATGTTATTGAATTCACCTCGGAGCATGATTTGATATCCGTCGTTGGCGTTAACAACAAATGAGGTTAGTTTGTTATTTAATTTAATAAATTAATGAAGAAAGGTGGTATCGCGATTTTCGCCCTTTAATACGACCTTTTTTGTTTTAGGAGGTAAAAATGGATAATAACTTAGATTTGCAATTAAATGAAGCACTAAAACGTATCAAGGAAGTTAAAAATGATTGTTTAGTAAAAGACTTTTTAGATTTAAAAAACGATATATTAGGCAAAAAATCTTTTATTAGTGAAGCATATAAAACAATGAAAGATTTATCAAACGAAGAAAAAAAAGCACTTGGAGCGAAATTAAATAATATCAAAGAACAATTAAATAAAGCCATTTTAGAAAAAGAAAATGAAATTAATAAGTATCAACTTGAAAAAAAATTAAGTGAAGAAAAAATTGATATCACACTTCCAGGTGAAACGTTTACCCAAGGTGGCGTTAATCCATTTTTCTTAGTTAAAAACAAAATTTGTGACATATTTTTAAATATGGGTTATGAAGTTGTCGATGGTCCAGAAGTTGAAAGTGATCATTATAATTTTGAATTATTAAATATTCCAAAAGATCACCCAGCAAGAGATATGCAAGATTCCTTTTATATTGATGAAAATACTTTATTAAGAACTCATACCTCACCAGTACAAGCTAGAATGATGCAACTTCATCAAGGAAAACCATTAAAAATGATTTGTCCTGGAAAAACTTATCGAAGAGATAACGATAACGCGACCCATTCTCATCAATTTGCCCAAATCGAAGGACTTTTAATTGATAAAAACATAAATTTAGGTCATTTAAAGGCAACATTAGAATTGTTTTTAAAAAGATTATTTGGTGAAGAAAGAAAAATACGTCTTCGCAGTTCTTTTTTTCCATTCACCGAACCAAGTGTGGAAGTAGATATATCTTGTTTTAATTGCAATGGCAAGGGCTGTAGCATGTGCAAGGGAAGTGGATACATTGAAGTTTTAGGTGGCGGAATGGTTCATCCAAATGTTTTAAAGATGAATGGCTATGATCCAAACCAATATAGTGGTTTTGCCTTTGGCGTTGGAATTGAAAGAATTGCCATTTTATTGTATGGAATTGATGATATTAGAAGATTTTATACAGGTGATTTAAAATTTATTAATCAATTTCATAAGAAAGGAGAATAGTTAATATGAAAGTCTCATTTAATTTATTAAAACAATTTGTAGATTTAAATGGCATTGATAGCCAAACATTAGCCGACCGTTTAACTTTTGCGGGCATTGAAGTTGAAAATATTACTCCTTTAGCTATTGCTAGTAACTTGGTAATAGGAAAAATTTTAAGTTGTGTTGATCATCCAAATAGCGATCATCTTCATATTTTGCAAGTTGATTTAGGAGAAAAATACGGCATTAGTCAAATTGTTTGCGGTGCACCTAACGCTAGAAAAGATTTAAAAGTTATTGTTGCTATGCCTGGGGCTAAATTAGCAAACGATATAACTATAAATAAATCTAAAATTCGCGATGTAGAATCAAATGGAATGTGTTGTTCTTTGTTGGAATTAGGAGTAGAAAGAAAATTTTTAACTGAAAAACAAATAAATGGCATAGAAGAACTAAACGAAGACGCTAAAATAGGCGATGAAAATGTTTTAGCTTATCTAGGTTTAGATGATGAAATTTTAGATATTAATGTTTTAGCTAATCGTCCTGATTTATTAGCAATTTTAAATTTGGCAAAAGAAGTTTCAGCTTTATTTAATCGAAAATTATTGTTAGAAGATTTAAAAGTAGACAAACTAGCAAAAACCGATTTTAAAGTTGAAAGTTTAACCGACAAGTGCAAACAATTTTCTATTAAGGAAATACATAATATCAAAAATAATGTTTCTCCTAAGTGGTTAAAACAATTTCTAATGGCTAGCAATATTCGAAGCATTAATGCTTTAGTAGATATTGGTAATTTTGTCATGTTAGTCAGCGGACAACCACTTCATATGTACGATCTTGATAAATTAAAGGAAAGAAAATTAGTCGTTAAAGATAATTATCAAGGTGACTTTGTTGCTTTAGATGATAAAACTTATAAATTAGTGCCAAACGACATAGTCATTACATGTGCAGGCGAAGTAATGTGTTTAGGTGGTGTGATGGGAGCAAAATGTTGTGAAGTAGATGATGAAAGTAAAAATATTGTCATCGAGGCAGCATCATTTCATCACGCTAATATAAGACATACGTCTTCTAGATTAGGTTTAAGTAGTGAGTCTAGCAATAGATTTTGCAAAGGAACAAATCATTTCCAATATGATTTTGTTTTAAACTATGCTGCTAAATTAGTTTTTGATATATGTGGTTATGAAATTGCATATGAAAATGTCACTTTTTTAGATGAAAAATATCAAGAAAAAGTTATTGTCACTTCATTAAGCGAAATAAACAATCGTTTAGGAAGTAATTTTGATTTGAATCAAGTTATATCAACTTTAGAATCATTAAGATTTAAAATTAAAATCGACGGTGAAAAATTAAACATAATTGTTCCAGATTTTAGATTAGATATAACTTGCAGTGCAGATATTAGCGAGGAAGTAATTCGTTATTTGGGGTTTGATAAAATTAAAGATGAGTTACCAACTTTACCACAAAGCGTTGGCAAAATGTCTGATTATTTAGCAAAAAATCGTTTGGTGGAAGATTATTTGATTAATCAAGGATTATCACAAGTCTTGACTTACACGCTTGTTAATGAAACTTTCAGCAAACAATTTGCTTATTTATATAAAGGTGAAGTTTATAAAATTATTAATCCTTTAACAGAAATTCATCAATACGTAAGAAAATCGTTACTTCCATCATTACTTGAAACTTTAAATTATAATTTAAATCATCAAAATAAAGATGTCCTAATTTTTGAAACTAGCGATATGATTACCGATTCTGACCATGGTGTAAATTTAGCAATATGTTTGACAGGTAAAATGTCTAAACAAGGTTTGTTAAAGACTGATGATGTTAATTTTTATACTTTAAAAGGCCTTTTAGAAGGAATTATGTCTTTATTAGGCATTACTAAAGGAAGATATAATCTTGTTAAAAATGATAAAATTAGTGAACTTCATCCTTATAAAAGCGCACTAATCATGGTCGAAAATAAAATATCAGGTTATTTTGGAAAAATTCATCCAGTTTATCAAGAAACTATGGATATTGGTAAAAGCGATGATATTTATGTTTTAGAATTGCGTCTGGATAAAATTTATAATTTAAAAACATCGATGGTAAAAATGAAACCAATTTCAAAATATCCATATATTGAACGCGACTTAGCTTTTGTAATCGATGAAGATGTGGAGGTAGAAAACATTATCAACATTGTTAAAAAAGCAGGTCATCCTCTCGTAGATAATGTTTCGGTATTTGATATTTATACAGATAAAAAATTAATGCCAAAACAAAAATCTGTCGCAATTAAATTAATTTATTGCAGTCAAAATGAAACTTTAAAAGATGATAAAGTTAATCAAGTCGAACAAAATATAATCGACATGGTAGAAAAGAAATTTAAGGCGGTATTAAGAAAGTGATAAATAAATTATACCTTTCAAATTTGGATGATAAGCCATACAAAATAAAAGAAAAATTAGAATTTGATCTTTCCGCTAATAAGTTAAATTATTTAAAGTCTTTAAATAATGTTTATATCGATGTTTGTATTTATAAAGTAGGGGAAGATTTAATTAATCTTGATTTTGAAATTAGTGGTCAAGCTATTTTATTAAGTGCGATAAATTTAGACAAAGTTCCTTATCAAATAAAAATCAAAGAAAAGATTTTTTTGACTACTGATGAAACATTACAAGATGAAAATATTATTTACCACAAAGATAATTTTATCGATTTAAATGATTTAGCGTATTCTTATATAATTGCAGACTTACCTTATAACATTCATAGTCAAAAAGATAAGACCAATATTGTAAAAGATGGCTATCGTATAATTAGCCAACAACAATATGAAGAAGAACAAAAAAAGAAACCGTCTCCTTTTGATAAATTGAAAGATTTAGATTTATAAAATTTTATTTTATATAATCGATAAATTAATTAAGGCAGTAATTTATACACTGTCTTAATTTTTATATGGAAATACATTTTTTTATATTGCTTGAAATGCTTTTTAATATATAATTTAGTTACAAGTGGTAGAAAGTGGTAGAAAGTGGTATGTTTTACGGATTACACGAACATAGTCTAGATAACAAAGGCCGCGTTTGCGTTCCAAGCAAATTCAGAGGCCAATGTAATGACAAACTTTATATCATGAAAGGTTTTGATGGGGCACTTTCGCTATTTTGTGAGGATGATTTTAAAAAAATGCTCGAAACGAGCCAAAATCTCCCATTTAATAAAAAAGATTCCCGTGATTATCTAAGAATACAACTTGCTACAGCATGTGAATTAGATATTGATAAAAATGGTCGTATCTTAATTCCTTTAATCCTTTTAAACAAATATAAGATTGGAAAGGATGTCGTAATAATCGGAGTTGGCAATCATATTGAAATTTGGGATAGGAACGTTTACCAAGAATACGAACAACAAGTGAACGCTAACTTTGAAAATATTGCTGAAAACATCCAAAACATCAAAGATGAGTGATCATATTCCGGTTTTACTAGATGAAGCAATAAAAGGATTAAACATAAAACAAGATGGCATCTATTTAGATTTGACACTTGGTCGTGGTGGACATAGTAAAGAAATAGCCAAACGACTAAATAAGGGCAAATTAATTGCTATTGATCAAGATGAAATAGCAATAAAAGAAAGTCAAAATAATCTCAAAGATTATTTAGATAAAATCATCATTGTTAGAAATAACTTTAAAAATATTAAGTCAATATTAAATGACTTACAGATTGAAAATGTTGATGGCATATTGATAGATCTTGGCGTATCATCTCCTCAGTTTGATAATCCAGAAAGAGGTTTTACATACCGATTTGATGGGCCATTAGATATGAGAATGGATCAAAGTCAAAATCTAACCGCTTATGATGTTGTTAATAAATATTCTTTACAAGATTTGGCTAAAATTTTAAAAGAATATGGCGATGAAAGATATGCATATAGTATTGCAAATGGCATTGTTAAATATCGTAAGCAAAAAACTATTGATACAACACTTGAACTAGTGGAAGTTATTAAAAACTCTCTACCAAAAAAAGTTTTATCAAATAAAGGCCATCCTGCTAAACAAAGTTTTCAAGCAATTAGAATTGAAGTTAATGATGAATTGAATGCCTTAAAGCAAGTTTTAGATGATTGTTTATCGTTATTAAAAAAGAATGGGCGATTAGTGGTAATAAGTTTCCATTCTGGCGAAGACAAAATAGTTAAAACAAAATTCAATCAAGTTAGCAAAATTATTGGAAATCGTCTCAATATTCCAGACAATCACAAGCCTCTTGAATTTAAATTAATAACTCGTCATCCAATAATAGCAGATGAAAAAGAAATAAATTTAAATCCAAGAAGCAAAAGTGCAAAATTACGAATAATTGAAAAAATATAAAAAGAAAGGAGCAAGAAAAATGACAAAAGATAAGTTAGTAAAATTTCATCACAAAGCACCATATTACCGCTTTAGAAAAATAGCAATTTCTTTTGCGGCATTACTTGGCCTTTCGATTTCTGTTGCTGTCCCTGTTTCAATTACTTTAACAAGTGTTAAAGCTGAAGAAAAGACAAGCAGCGTGACTTCTTCACAAAATAGTAATAGTAAAGATACTTCCACAAGTGAAGAACAATTATCATATTTAGCTAGTTAATTATGTCCCTCCATAATTAATTATAAATTCTTTCCATTTTACTAGATTCACCCTCCTATTAAGATCTAGTAAAAGACTTCAATTAAGAAGTTAGAAAAGAGCAAAATAGTGCTCTTTTTTATTTACAATCAAAAAATAAAAATTAGTAATATTTTAGTAAAAAATTAGTAATATAAATTCTTTTTATAATAAATATTGTTTATTATAGAAATTTACTATAAAATATTTTTAGAATATGGAAAAACCAATTGCAATATTAGAAATTACAAGCAAAGCTCTTCGACTTGTTGTCGGATATGTTATAAAAGAACAAACATATGTTATTTATGCTTTGAATGCAAACATTCCTACTCAATGTATCAGCAATGGTAAAATCATTGATGAAGTAACATTAATAAACGAAATAAAAAAAATTTCTTATATTTCTGACCCAAACGCTAAATTAAGAGTAAAAATATCCGATGTTGTTTTGTCTTTACCTCCATATGGTCTAGAAATTTTTCAAACAAAGCAAGTAACCACTGTTGTTAATGATGAAGGAAAAGTCGGAAACATTGATATTAGAAATGTTCACGCTCTTATTAATAAAGAAAAAATTCCTTCTTCTAATGAACTTGTTGATATAATTCCTGATCAGTTCATTCTTGATCAAGAAAGAATTTATAGAAAGCCACCAATCGATGAAAAATCAAATACGATTACTTTGTTAGCGATGGTTCATACACTTCCAAAAGATTTAGTAAATCAATATGTTAATGTAGTTAAAAGTGCTGGAATAAATGTCACGAGAATTATTGTTTCTAGTCAAGGTGCTTGCGAATATTTAAGCGATTATCAAGAAGTTCCAAATGATTATTTTTTAGTTGATATTGGAGCTAGAATGACTACTGTTTCATTTATTGGCAAAAAACAATTATTTGGTTCAACTTTTTTTAATTGGGGTAGCGATAATATTGATGATAAAATCATTGAAGAATTTCATATAAATGCTTCTGATGCTAATAAATATAAAACTTTATATGGTTACGACACCCGTAAATTAAGTTTTTCACCAATAGTTTGTAAGGAAGAAACTTTAGAAGGTACGATTAATCATGATGTTAATCAATTAAATCAAATTATTAAATCAGAATTAGATGTGTTTGTACAAAAATTTAATCTTGCTTTGGAAGAACTATTAAAAGGATATGACTCATCTTTTAAAAATCTAAATGCTGTTTTTATTGGTGGTGGTAGTTTATTAAAAGGTCTAAAACAATATGTTGAACCTAAAATACCATGCGAAAAAATTATTATGGTAATGCCAAAAACACTAGGTGCAAGACAAAGTTCCTATTTTAATTGTTTAGGTGTCCTTAAAGCCGCGAATAAATATCAAGGTGGGTATGATGATACGCATCCAAAAATATCGCAAGTAACACGAAATTTATAAAAAAGGAGTAGGATGTTATGGAAAACTACGATTTAGATAATTTTGAACCCGCAGCACGTATAATTGTTATCGGTGTTGGTGGCGCTGGTAATAACGCTGTTAATAGAATGATCGATGAGCAAATTGAAAATGTCGAATTTTATGTTGCAAATACTGATAAACAAGCTTTATCAACTTCAAAAGCAAAAAATAGATTGATTCTAGGCCAAGATATTACTGGCGGTTTGGGTGCTGGTGGAAACCCAGAGATTGGAAAAAAAGCCGCGGAAGCTTCTATTAATGATATCAAAGAAATTGTAAATGGTGCGAATATGGTATTTATTGCGGCTGGAATGGGTGGTGGAACTGGTACAGGTGCTGCTCCTGTTATTGCAAGAGTTGCCAAAGAATCCGGTGCTTTAGTAGTGGCTATTGTTACTCGTCCATTTTCTTTTGAAGGTCAAAAAAGAATTGGCTATTCTGTTGAGGGATTAAATAATCTTAAAGCCAATGTAGATTCTATTATCGTTGTCAGCAATGATAAATTATTAATGATGGCGGGAAGTGCACCTATTGGTGAGGCTTTTGGCCAAAGCGATAATGTTTTAGCACAATCTGTTAAAACCGTTGTCAATTTAATTTTATTACCTGCGGTTATTAATCTTGATTTCGCTGATGTTAAAACAACTTTGCAAGATAGTGGTGTTGCTTTAATTGGTTTTGGAATGGGAAGTGGTCAAGATAGAGCAAAAGACGCCGCGAATAATGCGATTAACTCACCATTGTTAGAAGCATCTATCACTGGGGCAAGAAAAGCAATTGTCGCCATTACATGCGGACCAAAAGTTTCTTTATTTGAAGCTCAAGAAACTGTCAATCGATTAATAGAAGCTGCTGGAAACAGCATTGATATAAAATTTGGAATTTCAATTAATGATCAACTAAGTGATGAAATTTTAGCTTCAGTTATCGCTAGTGATTTTGAAAATGATTATAATTTCTCTGATCCTAGCTTACCAAAAAAAGAAGATATTGGAATTATGGAAACAAAAGATATCACAAGTGATGAAAATGTTGATGGCGATAGTGAAAACAAAGATAACGATCCGTTAGATGGTGATTCAATTCTTCCAAATTTCTTGAAAGATTAAATTTATTTGTATAAAATTTAATCGAGACAAGTTCATAGGTGACTTATCGATAGCGATATAGGGATGGTGGAAGCCTATTCGAAAAAGACCTAAAATTGAATATCACTCGATATAATGTTTAATGAAAAATAAGTAGTTAAACCGTTAGTCAGCGTTAATGATATCAAGTGTCAAATATGTTTATTTGAAACTAAGGTGGTACCGCGCATATCAGCGTCCTTAGATGGACGCTTTTTTATATTTAAAGGAGGTAAATATGGAATTAAAAGAAACGTTAAAAATGCCAAGCACTAAATTTGAAATGAGAGGAAATTTAGGAATTAAAGAGCCAAAATTAGTAGAAAAATGGGACAAAATTAGTCTTTATAATGTGATGAATAATAATCGCAAACAAGCAAAAGAATTTATTTTACATGATGGCCCTCCATACGCAAATGGCAATATCCATTGCGGTCATATGATGAATCGTATCTTAAAAGATTTTATTATACGTTATAAAAATATGTCTGGGTTTTATACTCCTTTCGTATTAGGTTGGGATACACATGGATTGCCCATTGAAAATATGGTAACTAAATCTGGTGTTAATCGTAAGACTACGCCCATAATCGAATTTAGAAACAAATGTAGAGAATATGCTTTAAAGCAAGTTGAAAATCAAAAGAAGCAAATGTTACGTCTTGGCGTTTTAGCTAGCGATGTCCCATATATGACCCTTTTAAATAAATACGAGGCTAGACAAATAACTTTATTTTCACAAATGGCTTTAAAAGGTCTTATTTATAAAGGATTAAAACCTGTTTATTGGTCACCTAGCAGCGAATCAGCATTAGCGGAAGCTGAAATTGAATATCATGATGTTGAAAGTTATTCGATTTATGTCACATTTGATGTTAAGGATGGTAAAGGTGTTATTGATGAAGACGCTAAAGTGGTAATTTGGACGACAACTCCATGGACATTACCTGCTAATCTTGCTGTCAGTGCTAATCCAAATTTTGAATATGGTGAATATAAAACCGATAAAGGTAAATTAGTGTTTTTAAATTCATTTAAAGATAAATTATGTGATGAATTTGATTTAAAAGAATGCAAATTAATTAAAACTTTTAAAGGATCACAACTTGAATATGTCGTTTTAAAACATCCTTTCTATGATCGTGATTCATTAATGCTTGTTGGTGAACATGTTACTGATGATGCTGGTACTGGTTTTGTTCATACCGCACCCGGCCATGGTGTTGAAGATTATCAGGTTTGCTTAAAATACGATATAAAACCTTATTGTCCTGTTGATAGCAAAGGATTTATGATGGATAGTTGCGGACCGCGCCTAAAAGGCTTGTTTTATGAAGACGCTAACGAGGTAGTTCTAGAAATTTTAAAAGAAAATAATTGTTTATTAAAAGTTAGCAAGTTTACTCACTCATATCCACACGATTGGCGAACAAATAAACCATTAATTTTTCGTGCAACAGATCAATGGTTTTGTTCAATTGAACCAATTAGAGATCAACTATTAAAAGAAATTGATAAAGTTTCTTGGCATCCAAAATGGGGTCAACAAAGAATGCATAACATGATTAAAGATCGTAATGATTGGTGCATTTCTCGTCAACGAGCGTGGGGAGTTCCAATTCCTATTATTTATAATGAAGATAAGACCCCAATTATTGAAAAAAACGTTTTTGATTACATTAGCAATTTATTTAAAGAACATGGAAGCAATATTTGGTACGAATTAGAACCAATAGATTTGTTACCGAAAGGTTATAAAAATTCTCATTCACCAAATGGAAAATTTACTAAAGAAACCGATATTATGGATGTCTGGTTTGATTCTGGATCAAGTTGGGCATATAACCTTGTTGATAAGAATTTAAAATATCCTTGCGATTTATATTTAGAAGGAAGCGATCAATATCGTGGATGGTTTAATTCATCTTTGATTATTTCCGTTGCTTGTAATGGAGTTTCACCATATTTAAATGTAGCAAGTCATGGATTTGTTATGGATGAACATTGGGAAAAAATGTCCAAATCAAAAGGAAATGGTATTGATCCAAGTAAAATTGCTAATACCTATGGTGCTGATATTTTGCGTCTTTGGGCTGCGACTATTGATTATCACCAAGATGTGAGAATATCCGAAAGCATCATTAAACAAATTAGTGAGATTTATCGAAAAATTCGTAACACATTCAAATTCATGCTTGGAAATATTTATGACTATAATATTGATAATCCACGCTATGAATATAGTCTTGTCGATAAATTCATTTTAAATCGCTTAAATAAAGTTATTAATATAACTATCGCCTCATTTGATGAATATAATTTTAGTGACGCGATAAGTGCGATTGTAACATATTTATCCACTGATTTAAGCGGATTTTATTTAGATATCAACAAAGACATTTTATATTGCGATGGTGATTCTATTAAAAGGCAAACAGTGATGCATGTAATTTATCAAATTCTTGATAATTTAATGCGCTTATTAACTCCTATTTTGCCATTCACAATGGAGGAAGTTAATGATAACTTATTAGGAGAAAGAAAGATTAGTGCTCAATTATACGACTTTCCAAAACAACAAAATTTTGACGATGCATTAGATAAAGAATTTGAAAAATTTTTAACTATTAGAAGCGATGTATTAAAAGCTTTAGAAATTGCTAGAAGCAATCAAATAATTGGCTCAAGTCAAGAAGCTAGTGTTGAAATTAAAATTTTAGATAGCGGTTATCAAAACATTTTTGATAATATTAAACTAGATGGCGATAAATTATTTGTTGTTTCATCGTTTAATGAAAATAATAATCTTGTTGATGGTGAAAATTATCAAGTTAGTCGCATTTTAGTTAGCCATCACAAAGGAGAAAAATGTCAAAGATGTTGGAATTATAGTTTTGACACTATTAAATTAGAAGATGGCACTGTTGTTTGTAAACGTTGTGGAAAGGTTTTAGGAAAATAGGATGGATATTACTACGATTTTCAGGGTTCTTTTAGAACTAGTTGTTAAATTTTTTAAATGGTTATGGCGAAGTTTTATTTGGTTATTTTTGTTAATGTTTGCATTAGATATTTTAAGCAAACAACTAATTAAAAATTTGTTAGAAGTTGGCACCAATATTTCACTAATTGATGGATTTTTATCGATAAATTATGTTCAAAATAATGGAATGGCATTTGGAATTGAATTTGGAAATGATGTTGCTAACACAGTGTTTTTCATCGCAATAAGCATAATTGGATTTCTTTTAATTGCTGGTTGCATGATTTATTATTATAAAAAGAAAAAATTATATGGCGTCGGTTTAGCCGCTGCATCTTTAATGTTAAGCGGAACATTTGGAAATTTAATTGATCGCTCTTTTTATGTTAGCACTAATGCCGCGACTGGTGAAACTTATCATTACGTTGTTGATTTTATTGGATTTGATTTTGGAAGTTATTCTTTTCCACGTTTTAATGTTGCGGATTCTTGCTTAGTTATTGGAACAATTATGCTAATTATTTGGCTAATTGTTGAAGATGTAAAGATGAATAGAGCTAAAAAGAAAGTTGATGAATCTATTCAACTTACAAATGATTTATCTAATGATTCTAGTAGTGATGTTCAAATCAAAAATGAAAATAATACTGATTCATCTGTCATAGATGATGCAAATAAAATCAAAAATGAATAATTATAACGTAGAAGAAAAATATCAAAATATGAGACTAGATATTGTTTTGTCTAGTCTTTTAAATATATCTAGAAGCCAAGTTCAAACTTTGATAAAAAATGAACACGTTTTAGTTAATAATAAAAATGTTTCAGCGTCTTACAAAGTTAAACTAAACGATATTATTAGTTATGAAATTTTAAAAGAAGAACAAAATTTTAAATCAAAAGAAATGAATTTAAATATTGTTTATGAAGACGATGACATCATCATAATAAATAAACCGCAAGGACTTGTAATTCATCCAAGTATTGGTCATTTTGATGATACTTTGGTTAATGGTTTAATGTATAAATATCACGATAATTTGTCAAATGTTAATGGTCAATATCGTCTTGGTATTGTTCATAGAATTGATAAAGATACGTCTGGATTAGTGTGTATTGCTAAAAATAATCAAGCTCATAATTTTTTGGCACAGCAATTAAAAGATCATACGATGAATCGTGAATATATTGCTTTAGTTAATGGTGTTATAAATGAAGATGAAGCGATTATAAATTTACCAATTGCCCGCGATAAAAACAATCCGCTTAAAATGTCGATAAATTCATTAGGAAAAGAAGCATATACAAAAATTAATGTTATTAAAAGATTTTCTAATTATACTTTGCTTAATTGTAAATTAAAAACAGGAAGAACACATCAAATACGCGTCCATCTTGCTTACATTGGTCATAGTGTTGTAGGTGATAAAACTTATGGAAACAAAAAACAAGAAATTTATAATAACGGGCAACTTTTGCATGCTTATAAATTATCTTTTATCCATCCAAAGTCTAATAAAATAGTTACATTTGAAATAGATTTGCCTAAATATTTTTTAGATGTCTTATCCAATTTAAAATAATTTTTTAATATTTTTGAAATTATTTTTTGTTATTTTTTTTAATTCATCATCGCCATATTTTTCTTTAAATAATTGGACAAAGTTATCGGCGTCTATTCCAGCACCATAAGGAAAAACAAGATGATATTTTTTATTTAATTTTTCTCGGTACATTATTAAATAATATCTAGCCACTATGCTAGATAGTGCAACGCTTGGATATAAAGATTCCGCTTTTGTTTTAAATGTTATATTTTTTAAGACATATTTTTCATTTTTTAAATATTCATAATATTTTTCTTCATTAACAAATTGATCGATAAAAATGTTATTGATGCGATATTTTTTATGTAATAAATATAAGGCATAGTTATGATAAATAGCTTTGATCGAATTAGCGTTTTTGCCTTTTTTTATCAATTCGTTATATTTTTCATTATCAATTGTATATTTAACGAATTTAAACTTATTTAAAAGAGGCTTGGCAATTTGTTTAATTTGTTCATCGCTATATTTTTTGCTATCTTTTATTTTAAGTTTTAAAAGATAATCAACATCTTCTTTTCTAATATAACTAGCAACGATAATAAGCGGCAAAAATAAATCGCCAACTCCAACCTCATCACTACCAATTTGAGCGTCAAGATTTAAAAAATGTGAAGTAGAGGTTTTACTTACTTTTGGCACTTCTTTTGCGGTATCATCATATTTTTTAGCAATTTTTAAACTATCTTTTAAACTAAATACAGCTTTAAGTTCGCCATTTTTATTTTGATATATTTTTATATAAATATTTTCGTTTTTAAATGCCTTGACTACATAATTTTCGCTTGTAGGAATTTCATATTTTTTAAAATCGTTAATAATTTTATCTAAAATATTTTTATTAATTTTTAAAACAACCATGTAATAAGTATATCACATTTAATAACTTTTAACTTTGATAAAAATAATATAATATATTTTTATGCAAAATATTTATGATGTTCTCGAATTTGAAAAAATCAAATCCTCGATTGAAGAATACGCAAAATCTTCAAGAGGAAAACTTTATTGTCAAAATTTATATCCTTATGAAAATGAGAATGATTTAATTTATAATTTGAATCTTTTAGATGAAACACTTTCATTAATTTCAAGCAAAGGAAACTATCCAATCGGATTTAGTGAAAATGCAATCCCGTTAATTGAATATGCTAAAAAAGGTGGAATTTTATCTATTCGTGATTTAGATATGATCGGGGAAGATGTTTTAACAAGTCAAGCAATTATAAAATATTTCTCAAAAGTTGATGATAAATATAATCTTCTTCATAAAATTTGTGATAATTTTTTTGATTTATCGATGTTAGAAAAAGAGATTCATCGTTGTATTAACAAATCGCAATCAATATCTGATAATGCTTCTAGCCAATTATCAAGAATTAGAAAAGATATTTTAAAAGCTGAAAAAGAAATGCAATCATTGATATCTTCTTTGACAGTTAAATACAAACAATATTTAAGCGATGAAAATATTACTCTTCGTGATGGACATTATGTAATACCAATTCAAACATCATATAAAAATAAAGTTAGCGGGGCAATTTATGATGTTTCCGACAGCGGTTACACTACATTTATTGAACCAAGTGAAGTTTTACAATTAAACAATCAAATTGTTTCATTAAAAATGGAAGAAAACGAAGAAATTAGAAAAATTTTAAAAGAATTGACTAATTTATGTGTGATTTCTCAAGATGAAATATTAAATAATAACGAAATAATTGCTAATTTGGATTTTTTACAAGCAAAAGCAGTGTATTGTATTGAAAACGATGCGATAATCGCTAAACAAGAAAAAGGAAATATCACACTTAGAAACGCTCGTCACCCATTAATAGAAAAAAACCGCGTCGTCGCGAATAGTTTTTATTTTGATAATCAGCAAAGAATAATTATAATTTCTGGACCTAACGCTGGTGGAAAAACAATCGCCTTAAAAACGGTCGCACTACTATGTTTAATGCATAAATGCGGTCTTGGAGTTTTTGCGGATGTTGCTAATATCACATTTATTAATAATATCTATTTGGATATAGGCGATTCACAATCGTTAATGAATAATTTGTCAACTTTTTCCGCTCACATTTCAAATATTGCTCAAATTATTAATCTAGCTAAACAAAAAGATATGATTTTAATTGATGAATTAGGAACAGGTACAGATCCAAGCGAAGGAGAATCTCTTGCTATTTCAATCGTAAAATCATTAATAAAAAAACATTGTTTTGCAATGATTTCTAGTCACTTTTCACGTTTAAAAGAATTTGCTTTTACAAACGATAACACTATTAATGCTTCGATGCTGTTTGATGAAGATAATTTAACACCAACTTATATTTTTAAACAAGGCGTTCCTGGACAAAGTTATGCTTTACAAGTTGCTAGCAAATATGGCTTAGCAAAAGAAATAATTGACGATGCTAAAAATCATCTTGATAACATTAAGACTAGCGACATTCATCTTCTGATGAATAAATTGCACGAGGAAGCATTAAAAAACGAGATGATTAGACATGAACTCGAAAAAGAAAAGGACGTTTTACTTAAAAAAGAAAAGGCTTTAAATGGTGAAAAAGCATTGCTAGATAAAAAACGAGAAAATTTATTGCAAGATGTTGAAAAACAAAAAGAAGAAATAATTGCTTCTGTTAAAGATGAAATCGATGAAATAATGTCTTCTTTAAAAAAAGATAATATTAAGTTACCAGATGCTATTAAAGCTAAAAGCGAAGTTAATAATTTAATTAAAAATACATCAATTACTCAATATGATGAAAACATTAATGTCAATGATTATGTCAGTGTTCCATCCTTAAATATTAATGGCAAGGTAACAAGAATACAAAATAACAAAGCGTATATCAACTCTGATATGGGGATGTCTTTTTCAGTTGAAATTTCTAAATTGCATAAAATAGAAAAACCAACAAGCAATAAAATTTATAAATCAAACATCGATAATCAAATTAAGTCAAATGTTGGTCTTTCCATTAACATTATTGGTCAACATGTTGATGAAGCACTAAAAAATGTTGAAAAATATTTAGACGATTGCCGATTAAAAAATTTAAAACAAGTTAAAATTATTCATGGTCTTGGTTCTGGTGCACTTCGAAAAGCAGTGCAAGATTACTTAAAAAAATGTAATTTTGTCGCTTCTTTTAAAAGCGGCGATCAATTTGATGGCGGTTTTGGTGTTACACAGGTTAATTTAAAATGAATGACAAAATTAAAAATTTAATTAGTAATTTAAAACCGCTTCCTGGTGTTTATTTAATGTATAACAACGATAATAAAATTATTTATGTTGGGAAAGCTAAAAATTTATTTAAAAGAGTCAGCCAATATTTTTTAAAACCGCAAGTGGGAAAAGTGATGAAAATGGTAAGCGAGGTTGACCATTTTGAAACGATTATCACAAATAATGAAAAAGAAGCTTTGATATTAGAAATGAATCTTATTCAAACTCATTATCCGCGTTTTAACATTTTATTAACCGATGATAAACACTACCCATACATTGCTATTAAAAATGATAAAGATCCATATTTAACAATAAAAAGAAACAATAAAGATAGAAAATATTCATATTTTGGGCCATTTCCAAATTCCACAGCCGCATATGAAATGGTAGATTTGCTAAATAAATTGTTTCCATTAAGAAAATGCAAAAATATTCCAAATACACCTTGCCTTTATTATCATTTAAATCAATGTTTGGCACCTTGTATAAATAAAAATATTAAAACTGAAGAATATCAAAAATTAATTAATCAAATAAAAGATTTTTTAAATGGAAATAATAAAGAAAAATATGATGAAATCAAAAACAAAATGTTAGGAGCATCAAATCAAAATAATTTCGAATTAGCGCAAAATTATAAAAATATTTTGCAGTCAATAGAACATATCAATCAAAAACAAAATGTTGAATTATTTGATAAGATTGATCGCGACATTTATGCATATAGTGTTCGAAGAAATTATTTATCAGTTTCTATTTTAATGTATAGGAGAGGATTATTACTTTCCAAAAAAAGCTATGTTGTAGAAATATTTTTAAATGAAGTTGATACTTTAAAAAATATTATTAATCAATTTTATAATTTGTATCCGCTTCCTAAAGAAATAATAATAAATAACGAAAAAGTAATAAAAGAAATATCACAAATTTATGATTGTAGTTTCACCAGCGTCGAAAAAGGAAAATTATTCGAATTAGTCTGCCAAGCAAAAATTAACGCTGATAACGCATTGGATGAATATTTTTTAAGTGCTAGATTAAATGATGATAAAGTGAAATTGTTAAATGAATTAGGAAATCTGCTTAAAATTAAAACTCCATATTATATAGAACTTATCGATAACTCGCATACGCAAGGTTATGAACCTGTTGGAGCTTTGGTTGCATTTATCAATGGCGAACCGCAAAAAAAACTATATCGTAAATTTAAAATTGAACACCAAGAAGCTCGCGATGACTTACAATCAATGATTGAAGTAATGACAAGACATTATAAAAGAGTAAAAGAAAATAATTTAAATAAACCTGATTTAATTTTATTAGATGGTGGTTTAAATCAAGTAAAGGCCGGAAAAACTGTATTAGATAATTTAAATCTTTTGATTCCTATTTTTGGTCTATACAAAAACAATAAACACCAAACCGAGGGATTAATCGATTATAAAGGAAATACATATCAAATAAATGATAAAAAATTATTTTTCTTATTAACTAGAATGCAAGACGAAGTCCATCGTTTTGCAATTAGTTATCATATCTATAAAAGAAATAAAGCCATGTATAAATCAATTTTCGATGGAATTAAAGGACTAGGGGATAAAAGAAAAGAAAATATACTAAAAGTATATCCTGATTTAGATATGCTTCGTAATGCAAAAATAGACGAACTAAAACAATTGCTGCCTAACGAAGTGGCTGTTGCTCTATTCAGCAAAATTCATAATCAAGATAAATGATTTTTCTTTATAAATAAAGAATATCAATACAAATATTTACAAAAATCATAATTTTATCTTGATTATTCATTTTAAATATTGTTTATTATTAATGATACCCTCGTAGCTCAGCTGGATAGAGCAACAGCCTTCTAAGCTGTGGGTCAGGCGTTCGAGTCGCCTCGAGGGTGCCATTTCTGTTACATAACTTCTAACTTTGATGACTTAAACCAATGGATAACTACTCAGATAGAATCCTCAATTAGTCTTCTTAAAAACCAATAATTATGAAATTGACCTAGTGGCTACATGCTGCTAGGTCTTTTTTTATGCTTAAATTTATTGGTTCGAATTGGTTAAAGGGTCCCGCAACTGTTTTTATAGCAAATTTAATAAAAAAGTGTATAAATAAAGAGTTGTTATTGGAGTCGTGTCTAGGGTGGCTAAAATAGCATCACTGTATTAGTATTAATATAGAATATTAATAAAGAAAATAACACCTTCATTACACACGAACTATTAACTTCATTACAACAACACATTTAAAAAATTATTCCGATGAAAATCGGTTTTTTTATTTAATCATTAAAGAATTGCATGAAAATTATTGCTTCAATTGCATAAATCATTTAATCTAATCAATGTGGAGATAGAGCGACTTTATGAAAACCTTAAATAAGATTATATCATTAACACTTCCATTTACTTTAACTCTTACATCTTGTAATGTTAGCAATACTTTAAAAAAAGAATATTCTTGCCAAGAAGTTATATCAATTTATCAATTATACAATGATGAATATGAAATGCATTATTTTGATTATTCAGGTGATGAATCATATGAATATGATGAATATTTAATTATTAGTGACAACGAAGACGCTAGTGCTTATTTTTATTTTTTTGAAAATGAAAATGTGGCATATACATATGCGGATGAAAATAATTGGAATATAGTTTTATGGCTTTATGCATTAGTAGTTGGCGGCGGAAGTTTGTGGGTTAATATCGAGCAGCATGGCAAAATGGTTGTCCAATATGATGATGCTTCGCTTTTAAGACCTTTAATTGAATATGAACAAAATTTGTGATATTGAATTATTCTTAAATAAAAATAAAGATCCAAAATATCGTACTTTTATAACAAAATTGATTCCTAATTGCGCATATGAAATATTAGGAGTAAGAATACCTAAATTACGACAATTTGCTAAATATTTATACAAAAATAATCTTTTTTCAGATTTTATAAATAGTCCATATCACAAATATTTAGAAGAATTTTTTCTACATAGGATGATATTAGAAAATTTTAACAATTATAATTTGTTGCTTAAATATCTAAAAGATTTATTACCATATTTAAATAATTGGGCTTTAACTGATGGATTTAAAAATAATATTATCGAAAATCATCTAGATGATTTTTTTCATTATATTGATGAAAATTTAAATAATAAAAATCCATATATCGTAAGATTTATGATTAATATGGTGATGGTTTATTATATTAACACAGATGGTTTAGATAAATATTTAAGAAAGATTAATTCTATTAAAACAACTGAATATTATTTAAAAATGTCAATAAGCTGGTTTATTGTTACCGCGTTTTCTAAAAGATATGTTGTCACTTACAATTATTTTAAATCAAACAAAATATGCGATGATGATATAAAAAAGATGGTTAAAAGAAAATGCCTTGATTCTTATCTTTTGACAAAAGAACAAAAAAGAGAAATATGTAATATACTAAGCATATAGCTATTCTTTTCTTGATGTTTTTAATAATTTAAATCGAGAATCAGTAATATCATCCAATCGACATAATTTAATAAATATAAAACAAACAAAAATTACAAACGAAGAAACTACTAAAACAGTAGTCCAATTTGAAAAATTAGAAAAAGACAACGCTAAAATAATACCAGTTAAAGGAGCTTCATTTAGACAAGAAAACATACTTACCATTCCAATAAGAATAAATAATGTTATATAAGTAGAATTCAAATCAAAACAAATATTAGCTATATAATATCCTAAATAACCATTTAACGCTCCGATGGCTAATGCTGGCAAAACCAATCCGCCAGTCATCATCGAATTGGCACTTATTATAAATAAGACAACTCTAACTATTAAAAATATTATAATCAATGAAATCATAGGATTTGCAAAAACATAATTAATTAATTGAGTGCCATTTCCTGCAAGGATAGGAAAAAACAATGATAAAATTATTGAAATCCCAGCCAATAAGAAGAAACGATATTGAACAAACTTATTTAAATAATACTTATTCAAAATCTTTTTGATGGTCGGAACTAAAAATAATATCAAAGCAGAAATTAAAAAATTTAAAATTATAAGGAAAATAAAAATATAAATTTTGCTAAAATCAAATTCAAAAGCAATTTCAAAAGAAAAAACAGGATCAGGACATATAACCATACTTATTAAGTAACTAATACTCAATAAATAAATCATCTTCATTATATTTTTAATTTTAATATTGTGAAGACATTCTTCTAATCCATATAAAAGACCTGCAAATGGAGCGTTAAACGCCATTGAAAAACCTAGTGCCATTCCTAAATAATCATCATCGTTTTTGCTTTTTTTATTATAAAAAATTTCATCAACACCATATGAAATACTTCCACCCATAAAAACTGATGGAGCTTCACTTCCAACAGGTGCCCCAATAAAAAAAGATATCAGCGAGTTTATAAACATTAATGGTATAGCAAAATAGTATCTAAATTTTATGTTTTTGTTAGTAAGCATCAATTTTAATTGGGATAGTCCGCCGCTTTGAACAGTTCCTTCAAATCGTATAATTGAAAAAGAAATAAAAACTAAAAATACTGCTAAAATAACAGCAAATGTTTTCGTATAGATGTCATTACTTAAAAATAATGATTGGCTTAAAGAAATAATATAATGACTAGTGTATCTATATAAAGCAATAACAACACTTATAACAACAGAAATAATTGTTAGTTTAATAAATTCTAGTAAAAAATTTTTTAAAAAAAATTTCATAAAGCCATTATAAACGAAAAAAAATTTAAATAAAGCATAAAAAATATCCGAAATACACTAAATAATTTTTAAAATTCTACTATCAGTAGAGTAAATATTTTAATCTCTACTTTTTGTGTTCAAACAATATATTGAAATTCAAATAAAACAAATTAATATATTAACGAATATCCTTTAAAGGATATTAAATATTTTTTATGAAAGGAAATATAAATATGGAAAATTATAAAATTGTAAGCGATTCATGTTCTAATTTACCCGCTGATGAAGTCAAAAAATTCGATATAGGAATTATTTCAATGTACTGGATTGATGAAAATGGAGATGAACATATTGGTTTTGATCCAGAACATGATCAAGATTATAAAGGTTTTTATGATCGCATGCGTAATGGCGCAGTAATAAAAACTAGTGCAATTAACGAAACAAGTTTTTTAAATTATTTTGAAGAATTATTAAAAAAAGGGATTGATGTTTTATATTTAGCATTTTCAAGTGCATTATCAACTACTTATAATTCCGCTTTAGTTGCAAGAGATATTCTTTTAAAAAAATATCCACAACGCAAAATTGAAGTCATTGATACCTTAGCAGCGTCATTAGGGCAAGGCTTGCTTGTTTATCATGCTGCTGTTAATAAGGAAAACGGAATGAGTTTAGAAGATAATAGAAAATGGTTAGAAGAAAATAAATTAAAATTAGCGCATTATTTTACCGTTGAAGACTTGGTTTATTTATATCGAGGAGGTCGAGTTAGCAAAGCTAGTTATTTCTTAGGTAACGCATTAAGAATAAAACCAGTATTGCATGTTAACGACGAAGGTAAATTAATTCCATTTACAAAAGTATTAGGCAGAAAAAAATCGCTTCAAGTTATGGCTGAAAAATTTTTAAAACATGGTGTTGATTTAAAAAATCAAGTAATTGCTATCGGACATTGTGATTGTATTGACGATGTTAATTATTTAATAAGTTTGTTAGAGAAAAAAGTTAAATTTAAAAGAATTATCATTAATTATATCGATCAAACTATCGGTGCACATTCAGGTCCAGGGACAGTTGCATTATTTGCACTTTGTGATTCGAGAAATCCTCAATAAAAAAATATAAACGCCTTCGGGCGTTTTTATTATATAATGTTTATATGAACAAAGATAATGTTGAAGAATTTATTAGACTTTATAATATTTTTGATGACTTATTAAGAGATAAATTTAAAGAGTTTTCGCGTTCTTTTTCAATGATACAAAGATATATAGACAAATTAGAATCATCATCGAATAAGGAAAATTTTGAAAAAGCACGTCAAATAAATATGATCAGGATATTAAGAAACAATCTAGTTCATGAATTTGATATGAATTCTAAAGATTTGCTTATTATATCAGACGAAACTATTGGTTTTTTAAAAAAAGAAATAGAGGAGTTAAAAAATCCAATTACCGCAAATGATATAATGACAAAAATTAGTAATTTATATTATGTAGAGGAAGAAGAACTAATTGAAAATGTTTTAGATACAATGATTAAAAAAGGATTTACCCAAATTCCTATTTTAAAAGATGGTTATCTAATAGGCGTTTTTTCACCAAATGTTTTATTTTTATACATGGCAAAAAATAAAACGAACCAAACTAAAAACTTAAAAATAAAAGATTTTATTGAATTTATACCTTTAAATAAACACATCTCTGAAAAATATGAATTTATACCAAGAGATTATGATTTGGACGATATTTTAGATGTTTTTGATAAATACAATCGCGATAGAAAAAAGCTTGTTTGCGTTTTTGTTAGCGAACACGGAAAACAAACACAAAAATTGCTTGGCATGATTGTACCAAGCGATTTGATTAGATAATTTTATTGTTTATCTAAATTTTGATATTCTTTTAAAAATTCAACCGTATCTTTAATAGTGGTGTGTAAATCTGTTGGTGTGTAATCTAAATCTTTTTTGATTTTTGAAATATTAAAACTTCCATTACTAGTTATAGTTTTTACCATATTTTTACTAAATATTACCTTTTTCTTTGAAATTTTGGCAAAAAGTGAAATAAATGGTAGGGCTATATAAACCAAAAATAACGGAACATAAATTAAATGTTTTTTTGGTTTTTTAGAAAGACTTGACGTATATAAAATTAAATCTTTTACACTAATATAGCCATTGCTAATAATGTAAGATTGACGACTTAAATTTTTACTTAAAGCACCTTTTACAATCATTTTAGAAACATCTCTAACATCGACAAATGAATAGCCCCCATTGAGATAAAAAGGATATTTTCCGTTATATATGTTGATAATTGATCTTGATGTTTCGCCTAATAAATAATCAAACGGTCCAATTATTGCACTTGGATAAAATATTAATCCATCTAATCCATTATCAAATAAGTCTTTTATATAGGAAGTTGCTAGTGCTTTTGTTTTTTCATATTCGCCACGATGCGAAGAAACATTTAAAGAAGCATTTTCGTCAATTGTAGCGTTTTCGCAATTTAAAACATGAACTGAAGAAACATATATTAGTCTAGCTTTATTTTTAAAACATGCATCCGCTATATTTTTGCTTCCTAAATAGTTTACATTGTACATCAAATCCTTGTTTTTATTTGATGTGGAAATAATACCTGCTAAATGGATGACAATATCGTTTTTTTTAATTAATTTAAACATTAACTCGCGGTCACAAATATTTCCTCTTATAATATCCAAATCAAAATCTTTTAAATAATTAGCGTTGTCGTTTTCTAATAATAAACAAGTTATTGAAACTTCATCTTTATAATTATTAGATAGCTCTTTAATAATAACGTTTCCAATATGACCGCTAGCGCCAGTTATAAATATATTTTGTTTCATACTTACATTGTAGCAGTAATATTTTTAAAAGTGGATTTACTTTTTTTATTAAATTTAAAATCTTTGTTTTTTAAAAGCCAATTTAATGCATTAACAATGCTTAATTTGACGTCTCGTGGCTCGTAATTTAATTCTTTTTTAGCTTTAGAAATATCAAAATTAGAATTAGACAATATTGTTTTTAATGAATAAAAAGTGAAAAGAGGTTTTTTATTTTTTATTTTTGCCTGCAGTGAAAGAAATGGAATCATACATTTGACAAACCAAGTGCTAAATAATATAGGAAGTTTGTCTCTTTGGTAGCATTTGTTAATAGTTTCTATTACATCTTTTATTGATAAATATTCACCCGAAATAATGTATTCAGTGTTATATTTGTTTCTATTTATTATTTCAACAATCATATCAACAACATCTTTTACATCGACAAAAGCATATCCACCTTTGACATATCCTGGTAATTTTTTATTTGCTATGTCGATAAATAATGTAGACAATTCGCTAATAAAATAATCGTTTTCACCAATTATACCGCTTGGATAAATAATCGTCGCTTTTAAACCTTTATTATGTGACAAATTGTATACATAATCTGTCGCAATCGATTTTGTTTTTTCATAATTGCCATGACTTGTATCAATGTTAAATGAAGTTGGTTCGCTCATTGGCTTGTTATTGATTGTAATTGGAATTGTGTGAACTGAACTAGCATAAATTAGTTTTTTATCATAATTTAAACAAGCGTCCGCTATATTAATAGTGCCAGATACATTAACAGAATATAATTTTAAATAATCATCATTTGCTTTTATAGAAATTTGACTGGCTAAATGAATGACAATATCCATTTCTTTAATGATGGAAAACATTTGCTCTCGATCTATTATGTTTCCTATGATTTTGTTATATGAATCGTTTCTAATAGAAAAACAATTATCGTTTTCCAAAACCAAGCAATATGGTGTCAATCCTATTGAATTTAATTTTTTAACTAGATTATTTCCAACGTGGCCAGTGGCACCAGTGACTAGTATTTTTAATTTTTCTTGCATCTTGTTTCCTCCTTTTTATTGTTTTATATTTTTAATTTAATATAATTTATGTATAAATTAAGAAACAAAACTTTAATTTTATTGATAATAAGACAGTATTAGCAAAACGTTGAAAAGGAGACAAAAAAGAATGGATCGTCGTATAAAAAAGACAAAAGCCGCGATAAAACAATATGTTATTGATACTTATTCTGCGAATGGTTCTAAAAGATTAGTTATAAGTCAGTTGTGTGAAGCGATTGATATAAATCGTTCAACATTTTATTTACATTATCCTTCAATAGATGCAGTAATTAAAGAAATAGAAGATGATGCCTTAACATTAATTAGTTCAATCGCTAATGAATATGAATATGAATATCTATCCTTAATTGATGGAATTTGTTCTTATATTAAAAACAATGTTAAATTATTTAAGGCTTTATTTAATGTAGCAAGTGAACATTTTACAAACTTAATTTTCAAACGTTTTTATGATTTAGTGGGCGAATCAATTTTGGTTAAACAATTGACAAATCCGCAAGAAAAAGATTATGTAATTACTTTTATTATATTTGGTTGTGTTGGAGCGTTTAAAAAGTGGATTAATGAAAACTTTAAAACTTCTGAACTAGATATAATTAAAGCATTTTTAAAATTTTTAAGATTAGATGTAATGCTAGATAACAACTAAAAATCTACTAATATGTTAACTAAAACGGAAATACAAAGATTATTCAATTCTTGTAACTATCAAGAAGTTATAGATAATGTCAAAGATGAAAGTGATAGTGATTTATTGTATTTAAAAATACTTAGTTATGCTTTTTTAGATAATTTTGAAACATCGATTACTCTTCTAAATACTAATAAGGCAAAATTAATACAAGATTTACCAAAATTCATCGATATCACCATGAATTTATGTTTTTATTTTAAAAAATATGATTTTGCATTGGATTATTTAAAAGAGTTTGAAGAAATGCCATACGAAAGTCAAATCGTAGAAGAAAAAATGCAAAAATATAAAAAAGAAATAATTAAGTTGCTTAATAATGTTTCTAATTTGCAAAATAATGTTGAATCAATCCAAAAGATGTTAAAAAGCGAAAATGATGAGATTATTAAAAAAGGCATTTCATCGCTTAAAAACTACAAAATTGAATTATTCTTGCCGGAACTAGAAAGTATTATGCTTAATAATAGCAAAGAATCAACTCGCACGCTTGCTTTGATTGCTTTGCAAGACAGCGGTTTTGATAAAGAAGTCAAATTTAACTACCATGGTGAAATTATAAAAATTATTCCAAATACGATTTTAGGTATTTTTAACGACCCAACTTTTAAATACTGTATCGAACAAGCAAAAATTGTCAAAGATCCTACTTATTATTCAACTTTTGAGTCTGTTTTAAGTCTTTATGCACTTTATTGCTATCCTTTTAAACTAAATGATAATCCGACAATTTTATTTTTAGCACTTGATAATATCGTTAATGGAATGTTAAACAATAATTTAGAGCAAAATGTTGAAATCTCAGCAAATTGCAAAGATTTAATTAATAAAATAACCGACATCATTAGAAATTTTTAAATTTACGAAGTTAATTAGTTGTTTTTACATTTTATATAATATATAATGCATAGCGAAACTCAAAAAAAGGAGAATTAAAATGGAAAGAAAATTACAAAAATTAGAACATTGTCAAACAGAAGTAGTTGTTACTTTTTCAAAAGAAGAATGGAGTAAAGCTCAAACAAAAGCTTTTAATAAATTAAAGGAAAACGTGACTGTTCCTGGTTTTAGAAAAGGACACGCTCCTGATAATCTTGTAAAAGATAAAATAGATCAAGGCCGCTTATATAATGACGCTATTGATAGTTTATTGCCAACAGCTTATCAAGCTATCGTAATGGAAGATAAAGTCGAGCCTTTTGCCCGTCCTCAAATCACAATTGATAAGTTGTCTAGCGAGGAATTAGTTGTTAAATTTTTAATTACTACCGCACCCGAAGTCAAATTAGGCCAATATACAAACTTAAATGTTGGGAAAATAGAAACAACCGTTAGCGATGAAGACGTTGAAAAAGAAATCAATCATCTATTAGATGAAAACGCCACTTTAAAAACTAAAGATGGTGAAGTTAGTGAAGGCGACACCGTTATTATGGATTTTGAAGGAAGCGTTGATGGAGAAAAATTTGAAGGCGGTACTGCATCAAATTATGAATTAGCGGTCGGCTCACATTATTTTATCCCAGGATTTGAAGAACAATTAGTGGGACATAAAAGTGGTGATGAATTTGATGTCAATGTCACATTCCCAGAACAATATGTTGAAAATTTAAAAGGAAAACCAGCCGTTTTTAAAGTAAATTTGCACGAAGTAAAATGCAAGGTGTTGCCAAAATTAGATGATGAATTTGTAAAAGATTTAAATATTGCAAATGTCGAAACGGTCGAACAATTAAAACAATTTAAGAAAAATGAATTGTTGAATAACAAAAAGCGTGAAGCAAAACGTGATTATTTGAATAAGTTATTCTTAGAAATTGAAAAAAATTCTACGATTGATATACCCGACGCAATTGTTGAAAGCGAAGTCGAAGCAAGAAAAAAAGATGCTGAACAAAGAATGGCTCAATCCGGCTTTGATTTAAAACAATATTTATCAGTCGTTGGTCAAAGTGAAGAACAATTTATGGAAACTTTGCGTAACGATGCTGTTAAGAATTTAAATGCTGTAACAATTTTAAGAGAAGTTGCGAAAGCTCAAGAAATTGTTATCGGAGAAAAAGAATTAGATTTCGAATATGCTCGTATGGCGGAACAATACAAAATGAAAATTGAAGATGTCAAAAAAGCATTAGAATCGCAAGAAGAACAATTAAAAACACAAATTTTATTAGGACAAGCGGAAGATTATCTTTATAACAACAATAACTAATCTATCCGTTTGAAGGAGGTTAGTATAGATGAAGAACAAAACTTTGGAACTTCCATTGCTTATAACAAAAGAAACAATAATTTTGCCAAGCATTACTCAATCAATTGGAGTGGGCCGCAAAATTTCATCAAAAGCAGTTTACGCTAGCAAAGATTCTTATGATTCTTTGATTTTTGCAACTGCTCAAAAAAATGCCGATGTTGATGATATTACCAACGATGATGTATATGAATATGGTAGTCTTTGTCGTATAATTTCATTAAATCAGGATAGAAGAAATTTTACTTTACGTATTATTTCAAATTCACGTGTTCGTTTTACAAACATTTATTTTAAAGATGATTGTTTTTTTGCCACAGGCGAAATTTTAGAAAACGAAACCAATGATCAAGCAACATTGTATGGTTATTTAAATCGCTTATTAGATAAATGCGAAAATTTAAATTTGCTTGAGGTGTATAAAAGACACGAAGGAGCAAATATTAATATCGAAACTGATTTTTATCTTTTAGCGTATACTATTATTCAATTTTCTAATATTCCATTTGAAGAAAAATTTAAAGCGTTGACAATTGATAAAGTTGGTGATTTATTCGATTTAGCTAGCAAAGCATTAGATCTTCAACAAATTAATCTAGATATTGAAAAAGAAATAAATAGTGAGATTAGAAGTTCTAGTGAACAGGCCCAAAAAGAATATTTTTTACGTGAAAGATTAAAAGCAATTAAAAAAGAAATTAATGGAAATGAAAATGAAGATCGCTCCGATTCTATAAAAAAACGTTTGGAACAAGGGCAATATCCAGAAAATATTAAAAGCAAGATTTTAAGCGAACTTCAAAAAGCCGAAATGATGCCACCTGGTTCTCTTGAGACTTCACTTATTCAAAATTATATTGACACATTATTAAATTTGCCTTGGTGGCAAAAAACTATTGATAATGATGATATCAGTAATGTCAAAAAGATATTAGATGAAGATCACTATGGTTTAGCAAAAGTTAAAAAAAGAATCGTCGAGTATTTAGCGGTCAAGCAATTAACTGGCAATCTAAAATCGCCTATTCTTTGTTTTTATGGCCCGCCAGGATGTGGAAAAACTTCCTTAGGCAGAAGTATAGCAAGAGCGTTAGGAAGAAAATTTGTCAAGGCTAGTTTAGGTGGAATTAGTGACGAAGCTGAAATTCGTGGTCATAGAAGAACATATGTCGGTTCTATGCCTGGCCGTATTATTGCTGGTATGAAAAAAGCCGGTGTTACCAATCCAGTATTTTTATTGGATGAAGTTGATAAATTAGGTTCATCTTATAAAGGTGATCCTTCAAGTGCTTTATTAGAAGTTTTAGATCCAGAACAAAATTTTGCCTTCAATGATAATTTTATTGAAGAACCATACGATTTAAGTGATGTTTTATTTGTTTGTACTGCAAACTATTTAGAAAATGTTCCAGCACCATTAAGAGATAGATTAGAACTTATTGAAGTAAATTCTTATACTTCTCTTGAAAAAATTCAAATTGCAAAACAACATTTGATAAAAAAACAACTTGACGCTAACGGTTTATTAAAACACGATGTTAAATTTAACGATGATGCAATCGCATATGTTATTGAACATTACACTCGCGAAGCAGGAGTCCGCGAATTAGAAAGACAAATTGCTTCTTGTTTAAGAAAAACCGCACTTCATTTTGTTGAAAATCCTAAATCAAAATCTATAACGATAAATATAAGTAAGGTTAAAGAATATTTAGGAACTGAAATATTTGATTCAACCAAAAAAGAAAGCATCAAACAAATAGGTGTTGTTACTGGTTTAGCTTACACGGAATATGGTGGCGATATTTTACCAATTGAAGTAACTTACTTTAAAGGAAAAGGTGGCTTGGTTTTAACTGGTCATTTAGGCGATGTAATGAAAGAAAGTGCGACAATTGCTTTAGATTATGTTCGTGCTAACGCTAAAAAATATGGCATTGATGAAAAAATCTTTATCGATAACGATGTTCATATTCATGTTCCAGAAGGTGCTGTCCCAAAAGATGGACCTAGTGCAGGCATTGCGATTACAACAGCTATAATTTCTTGCTTAAGCAAGACACCAATCGATCCAAATATTGCAATGACTGGCGAAGTAACTTTACGTGGTCACGCTTTACCTATTGGAGGTCTTCGAGAAAAATCTTTAGCTGCATTAAGAGCGGGAATTAAAACAATAATCGTTCCAATAGAAAATAAAAAAACCGTTGAAGAACTTCCAGAAGAAGTTAAAAACTCATTAAACATTGTATTTATGAAAAATGTTGACGATGCTTTAAAAGTTGCTTTGATAAAAGAATAAAACATAAAGGCTGGATATGATTAATTTTCGCAATACCCAATTTATAAAATCTTCTAATGATAAGTTATCAAGACCAAATGATAATCTTAAAGAAGTATTATTTGTGGGACGAAGTAATGTAGGAAAATCCAGCCTTTTAAATTGCCTTTGCAATAATAAAAATTTAGCGTTTGTCTCATCTAAACCTGGCCATACTAAACTTTTGAATTATTATAATGTCGATAAAAAATTTTATTTGGTAGACGCACCAGGATACGGTTTTTCATTTTCTAACAAAGATGAGATTAATTTTTTTGCTAAATTAATGGAAAATTATTTTACCGACAATAAATTTCTTTCATTTGTGGTATTTTTATTAGACTCACGCCGAAAAATTAATCAAGATGATTTAGATATATACTCTTTTTTAAAAAGTGAAAATATTCCTTTTATAGTCGTTTTAACAAAAGCCGATAAAATAAATCAAAAAGAAAAACATGCGATTTTAAAAGAAATTAAAAATAATTTTGATATCGTTGAAGACGATTTAATATTTACTTCAACATACTCTAATAAAAATCTTGATACGCTTAAACAAATAATCGAAGTTCATCTATAAATTATTTATTGTAAGAATTTGATTTTTAAGTATAATTTAATTGTCCGTTGAACAAAAAGTAGTAAATAATACTGCTAGATAGAGAGCCCCTTAAGGTGGAAGTGGGGTCTAGAAAAGATTATTGAAGTCAGTTTGTAAGGATTAAGTAATTACGTATATCGGCGTTAACGAATCGAGTGTATTAATTAATTAATAAATTAAGGTGGTACCGCGCATAATTGCGTCCTTATGGAGGACGTTTTTTTATTTTTTAGGAGGAATTAGTATGTTATCTAGTCGTTACGATCATAAAACTGTAGAACAAAATCGTTATCAAAAATGGTTAGAAAAAGGTTATTTTATTGCTAATAAGAAAAATAAACCGGCTTTTTCTATGGTTATACCTCCTCCAAATGTAACTGGCAAACTACATTTAGGACATGCATGGGATACGACAATTCAAGATATTATTGCTAGATATAAAAAAGCAAAAGGCTACGATGTATTATGGTTACCTGGCTGCGATCATGCAGGAATCGCAACACAAGCCAAAATTATGAACAAATTAAAAGACGATGGTGTTGATACATCCAAATTAAGCCGACAACAATTTTTAGACATCGCTTGGAAATGGAAAGATGAATATTCAAAAAACATTCATCAGCAATGGGCTAGTCTTGGATTGATGCTCGATTATACAAGAGAAAGATTCACCTTGGATGAAGGATTAAATAAAGCAGTAAAAAAAGTTTTTGTTGATTTATATAATGATGGCCTTATTTATAGAGGTGAAAAAATAATTAATTGGGATCCAATACAAAAAACAGCTTTATCAAATATTGAAGTTATTCATCATGATGACAAAGGAAAATTTTATTATTTTAAATATCGTTTGCTAGACAATAGTGATTATCTATTAGTCGCCACGACTCGACCAGAAACGATGTTTGGTGATGTTTGCGTTTGTGTCAATCCAAACGATGAACGTTATAAATCTTACATTGGAAAATACGTAATAAATCCTGCAAACGATGAAAAAATACCTGTGATAGGGGATGAATATGTCGATATTAGTTTTGGAACTGGTGTCATGAAATGTACGCCAGCACATGATCCAAACGATTTTGAAATTTCAAAACGACATAATTTAGCACGACCAATAATCATGAATAATGATGCGACTATGAATGATTTATGTGGAAAATACGCTGGTTTAGATCGTTTTGTTTGCCGCGAACAATTAGTTAATGATATTAAAAATTCAGGAAATTTAGTAAAAATTGAAGAAATTGTTCATAGTGTTGGCCATTCAGAAAGAAGCAATGCAGTTGTTGAACCAGTTTTATCAAAACAATGGTTCGTGAAAATGAAACCATTAGCTAAACTAATTTTGGAAAATCAAAAAAGCAAAAATAAAGTTAAATTTGTTCCAGGACGTTTTAACAAAGTATTGTTAAGATGGATGGAAAATGTTGAAGATTGGTGTATATCTCGTCAATTGTGGTGGGGTCACCAAATACCAGCATATTATAAAAAAGATGATGGGAGCATATATGTTGATGTCAATCCTCCAAAAGACATTGAAAATTATGTCCAAGATGAAGATGTCCTTGATACGTGGTTTTCTTCTGGATTATGGCCCTTTTCCACTTTAGGTTGGCCAAATCAAACCGAAGACTTAAAAAGATATTTTCCAACAGATGTTTTATCAACAGGTTATGATATTATTTTCTTTTGGGTTTCTAGAATGATGTTTCAATCATTATATAATTTAAAAAAACCACCATTTAAAAATGTCATTATCCATGGGTTAGTAAGAGATGAATTAGGCAGAAAAATGTCAAAATCGTTAGGAAATGGTGTTGATCCAAATGATGTAGTTAATGAATTTGGTGCGGATGCACTGCGTTATTTTTTAACAACAAATTCAACACCAGGACTAGATATGCGATATAGCAAAGAAAAAGTTGAATCATCATATAATTATTTAAATAAAATTTGGAATTCTGCACGCTATATTTTAAATGTATTACCAAGCGATTTTAAGGTAAAAGACATTAACAAAGCAAAACTCGATGGCTTTGAAACGTGGATTTTAAATAAATTACAAATCACTATAAAAAATGTTACTAAAAACATGGATAAATATGATTTTAATGCTGCTAGCGGACATTTATATAATTTTGTCTATGACGACTTTTGTTCGATCTACTTAGAAATGTCTAAAATATCATTACAAAATAACAACGATAAGTATAAAGATATTATTTATCAAGTATTGTATAAGTGTTTAAAAACTATTATATTACTAATTTATCCATATACACCTTTTATAAGTGAAGAAATATATTTATCATTACCAGAACATCTTGAATCGATAATGCTTGAAAATTATCCAAAAGTGAAAAGGAAATTTGTAAATTCTTATTTTGATAATTCTGTATCATTACTTTTAGACTATATAAAAGATGTTAGAAATTATAAAACTAATAATAAATTAGCACCAAATGCTGAATGTCAACTCAAAATAAATATGCGAATAAATACTTTTGATAATTTCATAAATTATTTAAAAAGATTTACTTTTGCTAGCAAAATTGAAAGCGTTGAAGAAAGTTTGATTGACCAAAATGGGGCAATTTTTATTCACAATTATGGCGATATTTTAATTCAAGTTAACGCTAATAAGGATGACATTAAAAAATTAATTTTGAAAAACATTGAAAATGAAAAAGCCGAGATTATTCGTTGCAATAAAATGCTTAATAATCCAAACTTTATGAGCAAAGCAAAACCAGAAAAAATAATTTTAGAACAAGAAAAATTAAAAGCTCATGAAGAAAATTTAAAAAATTTAGAAAATCAATTAAAACAACTCCAATAATTTTTTAGTTTTTCATTTGTTTTTTCTCTATAAGTAATTAGGAGGAAAAAAATGAATAAATTAAGAATTTTAAGTGATGAAGAATTAAAACAACATTATGTTGGTGAAGCTATTACACTAACAACAGTCATGGCAGTTATTGCAGTTGCAGTTGTCGCCGTTATTATTTATCGATTATTTTTGTCAAACGAAGCAAATGTTACAATTCCTGGTGGGTGGAAATTTACTTGGGAATAAATTATAAAATAAAGGATTTGCCGATAATTGAGCGTCCTAAAGAAAAAGCTTTGCGGTATGGAATTGAAACTTTGAGCGATATTGAATTATTTGCTATTATTTTAAACAGCGGTTATAAAAATAAAAATGTATTGCAACTTGCTCATGAAATATATTATCAAAATGGTGGGTTGATCAATGTAATAAGTATGGATTATGAAAGACTTATTAGCATTAAAGGAATTAATAAAAATAAAGCACTTTTACTAAAAACTATTTTTGAATTTTATAAAAGAATAAATGTGAAAAATTCCTTTTTTCTTTATAAGGATAATTTAACCTATTTAACAAATAAATATCAAAACCTATTAAATAATAAAAATCAAGAGTTAGTCTTCATTATTTTACTTAACTATCAAAACAAAATTGTTAATGAAACATTAATTTATCAAGGCAGTGAAAAATATGTTTATGTTTCTAGCCAAGAAATAATAAAATTCATTAAAAAAGAACGTAAAAGCAAATTTATTTTATTGCATAATCATATCGAAAATTATCCTTATCCAAGCGATGAAGATATTTTATTTACTTACGAATTGAAAAACAAAGCAAAAAAGGAGAAAATTTTACTAGTAGATCATATCGTAATTTATCCAAATGGTTATTTTTCATTTTTAGAAAATCAAATATAATTTGACAAAATATATAACTGATGTTATATTACTCTCGTTGTCGCCTATATTTGGCTACAACCGCCTTAAAAAGGTTATAAATTAATGCTATGCATTATACCTTGAAAGCGAGTCATTAGTTTAAAAAAAGGAGGACATTTATGTACGCAATTATCGAAACTGGTGGTAAACAAGTACGCGTTGAAGTTGGTTCAAAAATTTATGTTGAAAAACTTGATGTTGAATCAGGAGCGTCTTATACCTTTGATAAAGTGTTATTGGTAAGCGATAAATCTAATAAAGTCGGTAAACCATATGTCAAAGGCGCCAGCGTTGTCGCTAAAGTGGAAAAGCACGGCTTAGGTAAAAAAATTCGTATTTACAAATACAAAGCCAAGCACAATGAACGCAAAACTTTAGGTCATCGTCAACCATATACATGCTTAGTCATTGAAAGTATTAATGCTTAAATATGATTATTGTAAAAATTGATGGAGAAAACGAAGAATTTGAATCATTAATAGTTAGGGGTCATGCTGGAAGCGATGTACATGGTCAAGATTTGATTTGTGCAGGCGTATCAAGCGTATTAACTGGAGGATTTAATTCCATCAAAGAAAATCAAGAATTTGAAATGATTCTTGAAAATGGATATGCATTATTGAAATTAAAAGGAAAATTAACGTATCATGACGAGATTGTCATCGAAACGATAATTACTTCCTTAAAAACAATTGCTGAAAGTTATCCAAAAAATATCAAAATTGAATTTATAAAGAAAGGATAAAAAAAGATGATGAACTTTAGATTAGATATACAACTCTTTGCTAGTAAAAAGGGTGTCGGTTCCACTAAAAACGGACGTGATAGTGAATCAAAAAGACTTGGTGCTAAAAAAGCTGATGGTCAATTTGCTTTGGCGGGAAATATTATTTATCGTCAACGCGGAACAAAAATTTATCCAGGACTTAATACAAAGCGTGGTGGAGATGATACAATATTTGCTACTAAGTCTGGTATTGTAAAATATGAACGTTGGGGAAAAAATAGAACTCGCGTTAATGTAATTGAAGCTAAATAAAATAATAAAAGCCACATTGAAAACAATGTGGTCTTTTTATAAAATATATTTCGGAGAATAAAATGTTTATTGATCAAGTTAAAATTGAGGTTCGTTCAGGAAAAGGCGGAGACGGAATGATTGCTTTCCTGCGTGAAAAATATCTTCCATTCGGTGGTCCAAGCGGAGGAAATGGTGGTCGAGGTGGATCAATTTATTTTCGTGCTAATAAAAATTTAAATACTCTTTTTAATTTTCGTCACTCAAAAGTAATTATCGCAAATGATGGTGAAAAAGGTGGCTCTAAAAATAAATATGGCCGATGTGCGGATGATGTTATTGTCGATGTTCCAGTTGGCACTGTCATTTATATTGAACCAGAACATACTTTTTTTGCTGACTTAGATGAAAATAATAAGATGGTAATGGTCGCAAAGGGTGGAAGAGGTGGACGAGGAAATGCTTGTTTTAAATCTAGCATTAATCGTGCACCAAAAATTGCTGAAAATGGTGAGCCTGGACAAATTAAAAAATTAACTTTGGAATTAAAATTACTAGCGGATGTCGGGTTAGTTGGCTTTCCAAGCGTTGGAAAATCCACATTATTATCTTTAATAAGTAATGCAAAACCTGAGATAGCTGATTATCCTTTTACTACAATCGAACCTAATTTAGGCGTGGTTTATCTAAATAATAACGATTATTTTGTTTTAGCGGATTTGCCTGGCTTAATTAAAGGGGCACATTTAGGAAAAGGACTAGGATTAACATTTTTAAGACACGTGCAAAGATGTCGCCTTATTTGTTATGCAATTTCTATGGATGGAAGCATGGATCCTTATCAACAATTTATAGAATTACGAGAAGAGTTAAAAGAATATGGATACAATCTAATCAATCGTCCTTATATAATTGTTGCTAGTAAGATGGATGAAGATGGAGCGCTTGATTTATTAAAAGAATTTAAAAGCAAAGTCAAAGCTAAAATTTATCCAATTAGTTGTTTAACAAATGAAAATATCGATGAATTTAAAAAAGGATGTTATTTGAAATTGCAAGATTGTCCAAATTTGACACTAGAAGATTTGCAAGAAAAAGAAACAATTAAAGTTTATTCATTACAAGAAGAAGAATCGTTTAATATTGAAAAAGTAAATTCGAATACATTTAGAATTTATGGGGAAAAAATCGAAAAATATTATGCGATGATTAATCTATCAACCGATGAAGGAATTTTAAAATTAATTTCCCATTTACGACATATTGGTGTCGATGACAGATTAGAACAATTAGGAGCTAAAAATGGCGATACAGTTATATTATGTGATTTTGAATTCGAATATATAAACTAAAATAATAATTATAAGAGGTAAACAAAATGTATTATTCTTTAAAAGGAAAAATTATTTATAAAGACAAACAATTTATTGTAATCGATGTTAATGGGGTCGGATATCAAATTATTGTTTCTCATCCTGATGAATTTATTCTTAACGAAGAATCTTTTGTTTACACTTATTTAGTTGTTAGAGAAGATGAACAATATCTTATTGGATTTAATAATCTTTTAGAAAAACAAGCTTTTATGTCTTTGATTAATGTCAAGGGAATTGGTCCAAAATTGGCAATCAATGCTTTGTCTATGACGACACCAGATATGTTAATGAAAGCTATTGCTAGCAACAATGTTGCGTATTTAAAAAGACTACCAGGCATTGGGCAAAAAGCCGCGAGTCAAATCATTTTAGATTTAAAAGGTCAATTAACTGGCGAAAAGGGAAATCCCGAACAATACGAAGATGTTAAACAAGCATTAAAACAACTAGGATTTAAAAATACTCAAATCGAAAATGTATTAGCACAAATTAATATTGAAAACGCTACTAATGAAGAAATATTAGCCTTAGCACTTAAAAACTTGAGGAAAAAATAATGAAAAAAAGATTAATGGATAATCATTTAAATAAAGAAGAAGAGACAGAAGAAATTTCTTTGCGCCCTCAAACTCTTGATGAGTACGTCGGACAAACACATTTAAAAAGCAATCTTCGTGTTTTTATTTACGCTGCCTTGCATCGAAGTGAATGTCTTGATCATTGTTTGTTTTATGGTCCTCCTGGTCTTGGTAAAACGACCTTAGCTCACGTCATTGCAAATGAAATGCATGCAAAAATTCGTGTCATCAGTGGACCTTCAATTGAAAAAGCTGGCGATTTAGCAACGATATTAACAGATTTAGAACCTGGCGAAGTATTATTTATTGATGAAATACATCGTTTACCTCGTGTCGTGGAAGAAATTTTATATCAAGCAATGGAAGATTATACAATTTCTTTAGTGGTGTCGCGTGAAACTTCCGCGAAAACATTAACAATTGATATTGCTCCTTTTACTTTAATTGGTGCAACAACACGGGCTGGAGATTTATCATCTCCATTAAGAGCTAGATTTGGTATATGCGAAAAAATAAATTTTTATACTGTCGATGAAATAAATCAAATCGTCAAAAGAACAGCGAAAGTTTATAATTGTAAAATTGAAGATGACGCTAGTTATGAAATAGCTAAAAGAAGTCGTGGAACACCTAGAATTGCTAATCGTTTATTTAGACGTGTTCGTGATTTTGCAAATTATGAAGGTTATGATGATATAAATTTGGAACATGCATTGAAAGCTCTTAATGCTTTAAAAGTTGATCCGCTTGGATTAGATGATGTCGATATTAGATATTTACAAACAATTATTGATAGGTATAAAGGTGGTCCTGTTGGTGTTGAAGCCATCGCAAGTGCAATTGGAGAAGAAACAACCAACTTAGAAGATGTTTATGAACCATATTTAATACAAATCGGCTTTATTAATAGAACTAGTAAAGGGCGAGTTGTAACAAATAAAGCATACAAACATTTAAAAATCGATTATCAAGGTAATTTATTTTAATAAATAAATTGTTGAAAAATACTTACTTTTGTTGTAAATTATAAAAGCATATTTTATGCGATTATTTTATATGGATTTTATTGATTAAAAAGGAATTGAGATTTATGAGAAGATTTATTGCTTATTTAGCCTTATCTGTTCTTGGATTAACCGCAGTTGGCGTCACATTTAATACCGCTTTTTTAAAAAGTCATACAAATATTGAATACGCTGATGGCAAATCTTTAACTTTCCAACTTTCTAGCACCGATGATGATAGCGTCCTTCCTGAAGACGCTTCTAGCGAAATTGCTAGTATTATGGAACAAAGATTAAATACATATGGCGAAACAAGATATGATATTTATACCCAAGGTAATGATATTGTAGAAGTTGTTTTAAGCGAAGAACAAACCGCATATTATGAACAAATCGAAACATATTTGTCATTTAATGGTGCTTTTGCTCTTGGTACTAGTTCAAATACAGTCGCCATTGGTGATGAATTTATGGATACTTCACGCGAAAGTTATGTGACTTTTGTTAATCATTATCCAACCGTTGTCATTCCAATTAATAGTGAAAGTGAAGAATTTCAAGCTGTTATAGAAGAAGCGGAAAGATTGCAAGAAGAAGCAAACAATAATACTTCAACCGAAGAAGAAGGGGAAACTACTGAAGATACTGCTACTTATGTTTATTTAGCTTACAACTTTAATGAAGAAACTGATACTATTTCTGAATTAATATCTTCAAGTGATGATTATGATGAAGATAAAGCCGATAAATTGCTCATGCAATTTGATATTTCAAGAATTTGGAGTGATGATACTCATACGGCAATCGCTAGTAGCGTGAATATCGATACAGATGGCGATGGATCTATTACAACTAATGATGTAAGTAATGGTACACAAATTGCAAATTATTATGTCAATCTCTTAAATAGTGATGAATTGCCATATGATGTCACATTTATTTTTGAAAAAACAGTTCCTGCTTATTTTGAAAATATTATTTCTTATGGCATGAGAGAAACTGTTGCTATGTCTAGAACATTAATTGCTACATTATTTGCAATTTTAATTTTATCTTTGTTATTAGCAGCATTTTATCGTTGGGCTGCACTTGCTATTGCTACTTTAGGTATAGGTTCAACTTACCTTGCACTTTTATTTTCAATTTTATTTACAGTTGAATTTAATACCGCAATGGTTGTTGGATTAGCATTGGTGGCTATTGTCAGTGTTGTGTGCGGTGTTGTTTATATCAATAAAGTAAAAGAAGAATGTTATCGTGGACGTTCACTTAAAAAAGCTAACGCGGAAGGTGCAAAAAGAGCCTTGCTTCCAATAGTTGATTTAAATGTTTTATTAGTTATTATTGGCGCGATATTTTATTGGCTAGGTGGTGAAATGATGATTTCATTTGCTGCTGTATGTGTTTTTGGTGGAATTGCTTCATTGCTTTTAAATACATTAGGATTAAAAGCATTGATGTGGTTATTAACTAACACTACAAAATTTACAAATAAATATAGTGTCATTGGTGTTAAAAATGAAAATGTTCCAAATATTTTAAATGAAGAAAAACAATCTTTTTATGGAACATTCCAAAATACTAATTTTACCAAACATAAAAAACCATTTATGATTGTTGGATTAATTTTGTTTGCCGCATCTATTGCTGGCTCTATCACCTTTGGTGTTTTAGATAACGGAACAATTTTTAACCCAGGAACTTATTCACAAGGAAATACATATTTATATTTCGAAACAACAACAAATAATTCATCTGTCAATCTTTCTTATGTGGAAAATTTATTGAAAAACACTCAATTAGTTTATGAGGAAAATGAAGAAACAACATATGAAGATTTGTTTGAAGAAGGCACTAATCTTAATGAATATATGACAATATATTCTCGTGAAGAAGTTATCGAAGGTGTAACAACAAATTATACATATATCGTCGTTGATTTAAATCGTCCAATTGATGGTGAACAAATGGCAAAACTCAATTTAGATGATGGTTATCAAGATACGTTGAACAATTTATATGTCGATTATATTGAAAACGCAAACGTCGACGCTAATGCTATGGCATCTGTTAAAATGACAAGACATGTTAACGCTCAACAACCAGACTATATTTGGATTGTAGTGGCGAGTGCTGTGGCAATTGGATTTATGTCATTGTATTTGACACTTCGCTATGGATTATCAAAAGGATTAGCAACTGTCTTATTTAGCGGAGTAATTGGATTTATTAGCGTTGGAGTATTTGTCTTAACTCGCATCAGCGTCGGTTTAGATTTATTTATTGCTTTACCACTTATTATTGCTGTTAGTTATTTGTTAATGACATTATTTGCTAACAAAGATAAAGAAATGGTCAAAGATGAATTGGTTAGAAGCAAGGATAACAGCGTTGAAAAACGTGTCGAAATAATGAATAAAGCCGTTTCTTTAAGTGTGAGCACTATTGCGGTTGCCGGAATTATTGTTGCCTATTTATGTTTAAATAATTTTGGCTTTGGACCTTTAGCAACTTCCAACTATTATTTGTTTGCCTTTGTTGGATTAATAGTGGGCTTGGCTTTGATTTTAACTTGTTTTGGTCCTGTTTATATGTTCATTTATAAAATTATGCGTAAATTGAATATCAAATTGCCAAATCTTAAAATCAAACGAAAACATAAAAAAACTCCAAAAGTTAAATCTAGCGAACCTGAGGAAGCTATATTTATTGGAATTAATGACTAAAATAATATAGACTGCTTAACGCAGTCTTTTTAAAATTTATGGATACTTTATTTGAAAAATTATTATCATATTACAATTTATCGTTAAGTGATTATGACTATTTAACTAGAGAATTATCACTTTCTGATATTAAAAATCCGTATTCATTTAAAGATATGGATAAAGTTTTTGATATTGTAAATTATTCTTTAGCAAATGATGAAAAAATTATGATCTATGGTGATTATGATTGCGATGGTATCATGGCAACATCGATTTTAGTTAAAATGTTTTCTTATTTGAATAAGGATGTTGGTTATTATATTCCCTCCCGCTACATTGATGGGTATGGTATAAATATTCAACGTGCTAAACAAATTATTGAAAAGGGTTATAAATTAGTAATTCTTTGTGATAATGGCATTGTTGCTAATGAAGAAATTAAATATTTAAAAGACAACAATATAAAAGTTATAATCATCGATCATCATAAGCCAGGAGATGTTTTGCCTGACGCTGATGCGATAATACATCCATTAGTCTCCAATTTTTCACAAATCGCTACAAGTGCTGGATTTTGTTCCTTTATGGTGTCATATGCCATTTTAAAAAAAATCGATGTTTATTTATTGATATTAGGAGCTATTTCAGTAATTAGCGATATGATGCCATTAAAAGATTTTAATCGTGATATTGTGCGTTTAGCGTCTTCTTTATACGAAAACAACAAATATTACGCCTTAGATTTATTAAAAGAAGATGATGTATTTAATTATTTATGCATACAAATGAAAATGGCACCAAAAATTAATGCGGTAGGGCGTTTATTAAAAACTAATAAAATCAATTGTTTAATAAAGTTTTTAACTTCTGATGATAAAGATTTAATAAAACAAATTTATAAAGATATATATAGTATTAACGAACAAAGAAAATTTATATCGAAAAATATTTCAATTGATGAAAGCGACACTGATAGCAGTGCGATTGTATCTATTTATGATATTGAAGAAGGCATGGTTGGCTTGCTCGCTAATAAAGTTTTAAATATTTATCATAAACCAACAATTATTTTTACATATGACAGTAATGATTCTACAATCTTAAAAGGCTCAATACGTGTCGACGAAGGTTATGATGCGATTGAATTATTAAAAAATGTTGAGAATTTATTAATTAATTATGGCGGTCATGCTTTTGCAGGGGGTGTGACGATAAAAAAAGACAAATATAATGAATTTAAAGAAAAAATCATCTCGATTTGTCAAAAAAATATACAAATTCAAAAACCTTTCAAATCTATTGAGATTTCAATTAGCGACATCAATTTATCTCTTTGTCGTTTAGTGGAGAGCTTTTCACCATTTGGTGAAGAATTTAAACCTCCAATATTTAAAATTTGTAATGTAAGCAAATCATTTTTGCAATTGAATAAAACAAGAAAACACATAATTACAAATTTATCAATTTTCAGTCAAATTGTTGCTTTTAATATCGATGATGATTTCTTTAAAAATGGTTCAATGGTCGATCTTTATGGCACAATTTCGCTCCATAATTACCATGGTACAAGTCGTGTTCAATTTCTTGTTAATAAATATTTTAATAATCCGAGCTAAATTATGTATAATTTAAATATGAAACGTGTTTTTTTATTTTTATCATTATTAATACTACCACTTACTAGTTGTGATTTTTCTATTAGCAACAATCCAAATGGTTCTATTTTCGATAGCAATTTTATAGCAAGCACTACAACAATATCGTATAACTATACGAGTAATGACATTTCTATCGGCGAGGGTTTAAATTATCATACTTTATCTTTTTATAATGAAAATCAAACGATTGGTGAAAAATATACTGATTCTAATCAAATAGTGGAAGATATGCATAACTCTAATCAAATCGAACTAGAAATAACAAATTTTAAAAATTGTTATGAAGGAATAAATGGTTTATTAATTGGTGAATTTTCAAATGATGATGGACAAATTTCATTTCATTTTTCTAATACATATAAATTCGTCAAAATAATTGCTACACCCGTTTATGTTAAAACAATCGATTATGATAGCGGCAAAACCAATATTGATGTTTATGATAGTGCTTTATCAATTGATGAAACAAATTACATTAAATTAGATAGCACTATTGAAAATAATGATGTGAAAAAAAGTGAAATCATTTTTAAACTTGATTCATCAACATTAAATATTTTTGCTGGTTTAGATCAAACAAATATTATGGAGATACAACTTTATTACTAATATGGAAACAACGGAAATCAAAACACAATTTAATGGCGGATATAAATTACACAATTTCGAAGAAGTTGAGTCTTTATATGATGTATATATTTCAAATTTAAAAGACCGGGAAATGATTCGCACGGCTTATGAATACATTTTGCAAAAACACGAAGGTCAATATCGTAGGTCAGGTGAACCTTATTATCATCATTTAGTGGAAGTATGCTATATTTTAGCAACTTTACAATGTGGACCAGTAACCTTATGTGCTGGTTTATTACACGATGTTGTCGAAGATACGAACACACCACTAAAAGAAATTGAAGATAAATTTGGAAAAGATGTCGCAAAAATTGTCGATTCTTTAACAAAAATTCAAAGATTAAAACTTTCTAAAATTTCAAAAGAAGAATTTGAAGCCGAAGATCACATGAAAATATTTTTAGGAATGGCTCAAGATGTTCGTGTTATTATTGTCAAATTAGCAGATCGTCTTCACAACATGAGAACATTAGACTCATTAACTAAAGACCGTCAATTAATTATTTCGCGTGAAACTCTTGATGTTTTTGTTCCTATAGCTCATCGTTTAGGTATCAATGTTATAAAAAGCGAATTAGAAGATTTATCTTTAAAATATCTTGAACCTGATAAATATCAAGAAATATCAAAATTATTGTCTAATCGTTTTAAAACAAGAAAAAAATCATTAGATGCATTAGCTAAACGCATCGCTGATATATTATTCGAACATAATATTCCTTTTGATATTAAAACAAGAATTAAGTCAATATATTCCATTTATGAAAAAATGTATCATAAAGGTAAAAAATTTGATGAAATTTATGATGTTTTAGCTTTAAGAATAATAACTAAAACTGATTTACAATGCTATGAAATATTAGGATTAATTCATCAAACATATCGTCCAATACCAGGAAGATTTAAAGATTATATTGCTATGCCAAAACCAAATCTTTATCAATCATTGCATACCAGCATTGTTTCTGGTGACGGAAACATATATGAAGTGCAAATCCGAACCGAAAAAATGGATGATGTCGCTGAAAGTGGTGTTGCCGCTCACTGGGCCTATAAAGAAGGATCTTATAATTCTCAAAAAGAACAAAGAGAAATAGAAAACCAATTGCATTGGTTTAGAGATTTTGTATCGATGTCCGATCACACTGATGGCGATGCTCAAGAATATATGGAATCTTTAACTAATGATATTTTTGGTGCTAATGTATATGTTTTTACTCCAAAAGGAAAAGTAGTGGAATTGCCACGCGGTGCAACTTGTTTAGATTTTGCATATCGTATTCATACAAAAGTTGGAGAATCCACTGTTGGTGCTTTGATAAATAATTTAATGGTTCCGCTTAATACCAAATTAAAAACTGGTGATGTGTGCGAAATAAAAACGAGCAAAAATGCACCTGGACCTAATGAAAAATGGTTAGATTTTGTTGTCAGCCATAATGCAAAAAGTGCAATTAAAAAATATTTATTTAAGAAAAACGCTGCTTACATGCGTCAAGAAAATATTAATAAAGGTAAAAATATTTGTATTGATGGATTTAGAGATCGTGGTATAACTAGTGAAAATGAAATAATAAGATATATCGATAAAAAAGATGTTTTTAATCACTTTAATGTCAATGATTTAGATGAATTATTTTTAGCTGTTAGCAATAAAGAAATACTACCAAGTAACTTAGCGGATTATCTTGGACTTAAAAAAATAAACTCTCTGCCAACATTTAAAAATAATAAAGTCAATAGTGATGATGATTGTCCTGTTTATTGCAAAGGCGTTGGCAAAATTATGATAAATTTAGCATCATGTTGTAACCCAATACCTGGCGATCAAATTGTCGGCTATATTACAAGAGGAAAGGGAATAAGTGTTCATCGCATAAATTGTCCAAATATTGCTAAAGAAAAATTGCGTCTAGTCAATGTCTATTGGCGTGATGATTTACAAAACAAAAAATATCAAGTTGATATATCTTTAGACGCTAGCGATAGGACAAGTCTTTTAAATGATGTGATGTCCGCATTAGCGTCACAAAATATTATGCTCACAGCAATTAACGCTAAATTAAATACTCAAACACTTATTACGACAATTACCGCCACAATTCATGTTGAAAACGCTAAGAAATTAGAAAATGTATTTTCATTGCTATTATCTTTAAAAGGTGTAATAAATGTGTCGCGTGTGATACATTAGCTTTGTATATAGAATAGCAATTCTATATAATGTTTAGTTGGAGGATATATGGAATATCAAAATCTTAAAGGAACTCATGATGTTATATTAAAAGAAGCTCAAGATTATCAATTCATCGTTGATTTAATGTCTGATGTTTGTCGTCTTTTTTCTTATAAATTGTTTAAAGTACCAGTTATAGAAAACGCTAATTTATTTCAAAGGGGTGTAGGCGAAAGCAGCGATATCGTTAGAAAAGAAATGTATACTTTTTTAGATAAAGGAGAAAGACTAATTTCTTTACGACCAGAATTTACCGCTTCAATAATTCGAAGCTTTGTTAATAATAAATTATATGCAAATTCTAATTTGCCTATTAAGGCTTATTATCATGGTCCAGTTTTTCGCTATGAAAGACCTCAATTAGGACGATATCGTCAATTTGATCAATTTGGTGTTGAAATTTTAGGGACTGATTCATTATATTTTGATGCCGAAGCAATTATCCTAGGATATACGATATTAAAACAATTTGGCTTAGAAAATGTTAAATTAAAAATAAATTCTTTAGGAGATGAAGAATCAAGAACATCATATAGAAATGCTTTGAAAGAATATTTTTCACAATACATCGATAATATGTGTGATGATTGTAAACAAAGGTTTAAATTAAATCCATTACGTATTTTAGATTGTAAGGTTGATACCGATAAAGAAATTGTGCGTGCTGCACCTAAAATGTCAGACTATTTGAGCAAAGATTCTAAAATTAGATTTAAACATTTAAAAGAAATATTAGATGAAAATTATATTCCATATGAAGTCGATGATACTTTAGTTAGAGGTTTAGATTATTATAGCCAGACCGTTTTTGAATTCCATTATGTAAGCAAAAAAGGTTTTGATTATGGCGCAATTGGTGCAGGTGGACACTATTCGAATTTAATAAATGAATTAGGCGGTCCAAACTTGCAAGGTGTTGGATTTTCGTTTGGTATTGAAAGAATTTACTCAATTCTTAAAGATGATGAATTAATACCAAATCCTGAATATTCAATCGATATTTATGTTGCTGCGATTGATGAAAGTGCAAATTTAAGTGCATTTAATGTCAGTAATTTATTAAGAATGCATGGCTTTGTATGCGACAGTGATTATCAATTTCATAAGCCATCTTCTGCAATAAAAATAGCCTTAAAAAAACAGGCCCATTATGTTATTTTCATCGGTGAAGATGAAATTAATAATAATGAATTAACTGTTAAAAATTTAACTAATCAAACACAAGATGTTGTTAAATATGATGACTTAGTTTTATATTTTTGCAAACAATTTGAGCATAATCACGAGGAAAATTAATATGTATAGAGACTTATTTAATACAGAATTATCTTTAAAAGATGTTGGAAAGCATGTTTCTTTAGTGGGATGGGTTGCCAAAAAAAGAAATTTAGGACAATTACTTTTCATTGATTTACGTGATAGAAGTGGAATAATTCAAGTTTTAGTTAAAGATAATGTCAAATGTTGCGAAATCAGAAATGAATATGTAATTAATGTCAAAGGTGTTGTTTCAAAAAAAGAAACACCAAATCTTAAACTTAAAACCGGAGAAATTGAAATAATTGCTGATGAAGTCAATTTAATAAATAGTGCAATTAACCCTCCTTTAATCATTGATAATAACACTGATGCATTGGAAGAAACTCGCTTAAAATATCGTTATTTAGATTTAAGAAGACCAATCATGCAGCATTATTTAGATATACGTCATAAAATCAAAATGGCGGTGCATGAATACTTAAATCAATACCATTTTATCGAAATTGAAACCCCAATGTTATGTGCATCATCTCCTGAGGGGGCGAAAGAATATTTAGTTCCATCAAGAATACATAAAGGTAATTTTTATGCCTTACCACAAAGTCCACAAATGTTTAAACAAATGTTAATGGTAGGTGGTCTTGAAAGATATTATCAAATCGCTAGATGTTTTCGCGATGAAGATTTAAGAGCTGATCGCCAACCTGATTTTACTCAAATTGATATTGAAACTTCCTTTTTAAGTCAAGGCGAATTATTAAAATTGATGGAAGGATTGTTATATAAAATATTCAAAGATACTATTGGTGTAGAAATTTCTTTGCCGTTACGTCAAATTAAATATAGTGATGCTATAAAAAATTATGGAAGTGATAAACCAGATACACGTTTTGACATGAAATTATTTGACGTTGATGATATTTTACAAAAATTAAATATTCCATTTTATCAAGGCAATTTGTCCATTAGAGCAATAAAAGTAGAAAATATTGCCGCTGAAACATCAAGAAAAGTTATTGATTCATTAAATTTAGAAGCCAAAAAATTCAATTTAGATTTTGTAAATGTTTTAAAATATGAAAATAATGAATTTCATGGATCTTTAGCAAAATATCTTGATGATGAATCGATTTCAAATTTGATAAATAGAGCAAATTTAAACAATGGTGATATTCTTATCATCAGCCACGGCTCATATAATCGTGTTTGTTCTTTTTTAGGCTCATTAAGAAATAATTACGCCAAACAACTTAAACTAATCAAACCAAACACTTACGATTTATTGTGGGTAGTAGATTTTCCAATGTTTGAAAAAAACGTCGAAGATAACAAAATTGTCGCGACACATCATCCTTTTACTAGACCAAAAGATGAATGTCTAAATCAATTAAAAACTAATCCATTAGAAGTTTTGTCATACGCATATGATATTGTTATAAACGGTTATGAAGCTGGTGGTGGAACATTAAGAATTTATGATCAAAATATTCAAAAACAAATTTTTGAAATATTAGGTTTGAGCGATGAACAAATACAAGAAAAATTTGGTTATTTTATCGAAGCTTTAAAATATGGTACGCCTCCACATGGTGGAATAGCGTTTGGCTTAGATCGTCTAGCGATGATTTTAGGTGGAACGGATAACATACGCGATGTTATTGCATTTCCTAAAAATCTTAATGCAGTTGATCCAGTATCAGGAGCACCTAATAAAGTTGATGATGATCAATTAGATGAACTTGGGATTAGTTTAAAAAACTAAATATATACTAAATAATTACTAAGGAGATTTAAAAATGGCAGAAAGAATGAAAATTGATGAACTATCAATAGCAGCAATTAGATCAACGTGTATCGATGTAATTAACAAGGCAAAAAGCGGACATCCTGGAATGGCTCTAGGTTCTGCACCTATTGTCTATACTTTATTTAAAAATCATTTAATAGCCGATCCTAACCATCCAAATTGGATTAATCGCGATCGTTTTATTTTAAGTGCTGGACATGCTTCTAGTTTGTTATATACAATGTTGCATTTGTGCGGTTATGGATTAACTATTGATGATCTTAAATCTTTTCGTCAATTGAATAGTTTAACTCCTGGGCATCCTGAATATGGTCATACAGCTGGAGTTGATGCCACAAGCGGACCTTTAGGTCAAGGAATTGCTCAAGCCGTCGGTGTTGCACTTGCTGAACAGTCGCTACAAGCCCAATATGAAGACGGAAAGACATTAATTAATCACTATACATATTGTTTATGCGGTGATGGTTGTCTTCAAGAAGGACTCTCACAAGAAGCAATTTCTTTTGCTGGCCATCAAAAATTAAATAAATTAATTTTATTTTATGATTCAAATGATGTTACCCTTGATGGTGGATTAGAAATGTCGTTTTCTGAATCAGTTGAAAATCGTTTTTTAGCTAGCGAATGGAACGTTTTAAAAGTTGAAGACGGTAATGATATCATCGCAATTGATAACGCTATTAAGCAAGCTAAATTATCAAAAGATAAACCAACATTAATTATTGTAAAAACGATAATAGGTTATGGTTCTAAAAAACAAGGAACAAGTAAAGTTCATGGATCTCCATTAGGAGAAGAAGATGGAAATTACGCTAAAAAAGAAATATATCATTACGATTATGAACCATTTTTTATTCCTGAAGAAGTTTATAAAAATTTCGCCGACAGCTTTATTAAACGTGGAACGAAAGCTTATGAAGAATATAAAAAAGAATTTGATTCATATGCTAAACACAATAAAAAAGATGCTTTACGTTTTACTAACTTAATTAAAAATGACGTCAGCAAATATTTAAGCGATGTTATGCCAGATATTGAAATAGGGAGTTCAATTTCCACACGTAATGCATCTGGCAAAGCTTTAAATGACTATATTCTTTCTATTCCAAATCTTATTGGAGGAAGCGCTGATGTTGCTGGAAGTGTTATAACTAAGATAAATGGTGGAACTGATTTTACTCCATCTAATCGAAGCGGACATAATATAAACTGGGGTATTCGTGAATTTTTAATGGCCAGTGCTGCTAATGGAATAATGTTACATCATGGATTAAGAGTTTATATTGGATGCTTCTTAGTATTTTCTGATTATATGAAATCCGCTATTAGAACAGCGGCATTATCTCATTTGCCAGTTATTTATTTGTTTTCGCATGATAGTATTGCAGTTGGTGAAGATGGTCCTACCCATCAGCCAATCGAACATCTAGCGATGTTACGTAGTATTCCTAATTTAGATGTCATTAGACCTTGCGATGAAATGGAAACTTATGCTGCTTGGTATCTTGGATTAAAATCATTAGACCGTCCAACAGCAATTATTTTGTCGCGTCAAAACTTACCGAATTTGAAAACAACATCTCTTGATGGTGTTAAAAAAGGTGCTTATGTTGTTGCAAAAGAAGAAAATAAAGCTGATTTAATCTTAATAGCGACAGGTAGTGAAGTTTCATTAGCAATTGAACTTAAAACCATGTTAAAAGAAAAAGGAATCGATATTCGTGTTGTATCAATGCCATCACAAGAAATATTCTTAAGACAAGATAAAACTTATCAAGATGAAATTTTATCTCTTCCATACGATAAAAGAGTATCTATTGAAATGCTATCAACATTTGGTTGGTCAAAATTTGCAAAACACAATATTGGAATCGATACATTTGGCACTAGTGCACCAGCATCAGATGCTATAAAACACTTTAAATTTGACAAAGAAAGTGTTTTGAATCAACTATTAGAATTAATTAAGAATTAATTAGTTGTGGAAATTTTTGTGTTTAAATATAATAATTAAACTGAGGTTTACTTATGGCGGATTATGTTTTTATAGATAACTTAACAAATAAAGGAAAAATTGGCATTTCATATTTAGCTTTTGAAAATCTTGTAAATGAAGCTATTTTAAATGTGCCAGGAGTTGCAAAAAGTAGTCGACAATTAAAAAAAGATCAACGTTTTCGTCTAAATAGACCAATTAAAATAACAATTAGAAATGGCGTTGTTCATGTTTGGTTAGCGATTGAAATAAATTCAAACGTCGATAAAGATGAAGTAAAACAATTATTAGAAAAAGAAATTCATTTAGCGTTAAATGAAGCTACTGAGCAAGTTCCTTTTGATATTGAAATAAAAATTGAAAAGACAAATGAGCAAAAAGCAAGTCAAAAAAAAGAAAAGTAAAAAAGTTCTGACCTACGCTCAAGCTCATAATAAAGCTTTGCGTTCTTATCAAAAATCTTCACGGATAATGATTTGGGCAGGTGTTTTTAATATTTTTGGTTTGATGATTGGTTTAATACAAAATGCGACTCAACAAATTTCACCTGCAACTTTTATTGAAGGAACACTATTAGGAAATAGTTTAAGTTTTTCAACTTATCAATATGCATTTTGTTTTTCTAGCAATTCATTTTTGTTTCGCATTTTTGAAATGCTTACTTTTTATCGTTTAGGAGATCCATCTTTAGATTTTGTTTGGTTTATTGTCATAATCATGGCCATTAGTCTTATTTTTTCTTCCTTAGCGATTTTAGCTGGAATTTACGCTAGTCAGGGCAAAAAGATTGCTTTTTATGGACAAATTATTTTTTATTTAGTTGATACAATTATGATTGTAGCGTGTTACTTAATAGGCGAAGCTAGCGAATATCTTTGGATAATGCTCGGTTTACATGTAATAATTTGGTTCTTTTTAATAATTTCTATTTATGAATATTATCATCTTTTCGCAATTGAAAAAATTTATAAGCAAAACACCGCTGAAAGTGATAAAATAACAAAGGTTGAAGAAAATGTTGATGACAAGAAATAAAGCTCAAAATATTGCAATGATTATAATTTATCAATGTCTTTGCTATGATGAAATGAATTTAAAATATGATATCAAAGAATTAATAAGTGATAACTTGGATGAACCTTTTGATGAGGTTGACCTTTATGTTAGGCGTGTAGTGGTAAGTGCGATTGCACATAAAGATGAAATTAAAGAAAATATTACAAAATATTTAAGAGATTGGTCTTTTAATCGACTTTCTAAAATCATGCAAGCTATTCTTTTTTTAGCGTATGCACATTATCATTATATTGAAAAAACCGATCGTAAAATAATTATAAATGTTGCTATTAAACAAGCTAAAACTTTTTTAGATAAAAATAATTATCGCTTTGTAAATGGAATATTGGAGAATCTTTTATAATGGATTATGCTGATATACCTAGTGTTAGTCAATTAAATGATTATATAAAATCACGCTTAGAAGAAGATGAAAATTTACAATCTATACTTGTTCAAGGCGAAGTAAGCAATTTTAAATTAGCCAGCAATGGCGTTTATTATTTTTCTTTGTTAGACGTCGAAAAAAATGCATCAATAAACTGTGTATTATTTAAAAACAATTATCAAAAATTAAAATTTGAGATTAAAACTGGTGATAAAGTTATTTTATATGGTGCAATTAGTGTTTTTACTGGTCGGGGAAGTTATTCATTAAAAGTATATAATGTTATAAATCAAGGACTGGGAAACAAGCTATTGCAATTTGAAGAATTAAAACAAAAATTATATAAAATGGGGCTGTTTGATGAAAAAAGAAAGCGCCCAATAAATATATTTCCAAAAGCAATTGGTGTGATAAGCGCTAAAAATAGTGCAGCTTTAAAAGATATTATTGTTAATTTAAAACGAAGATATCCGTTTTGTGATATTTATGTTTTCCCTTGTCAAGTTCAAGGTGATGGGGCCGCTAAAGAAATATTAAAAGCATATTTTAAGTCGCAAGAATACGATATTGATACTTTAATTATTGGACGTGGCGGTGGATCAAGTGAAGATTTAAGTGCTTTCAATGATGAAACGCTAATAATTGCATTATCAAATAGCAAATGTCCTATTATAAGTGCCGTTGGACACGAAATAGATTTGACTTTAATCGATTATATCGCTGATAAAAGAGCGTCAACACCTACAGGCGCCGCTGAATTAGCAACTATCGATATAAGAGAAATAAAACAAATTTGTAATAGTTATGAAAATGAAATGAAAAATCAAATTAAAAACAAATTGAATAGTTTTATGACGGATTACAATTATCTAAAAGATAATTTACACAAAAGTATAAAAATTAAATTGGAAAATTTAATAAAGCAAATTGAACTATATAATAATCGTTTAAATGATTTAAATCCCTTAAATATATTAAAAAGAGGATATTCATTAACGCGAAAAGAAGATAAAAAAAGTGTAGTTAAATCATGTGGAGACGTTAATAAAGGTGATATAATTTTTACTACAATAAGTGACGGTACAATCAAAAGCACTATTTTGGAGGTAATAAAAAATGGAAAATAAAAATATTGATTTTGAGCAATCGTTGAATAAATTAAAAGAAATATTAGAGAAAATTAACGATGAAAATACAAGCATCGATGAGAGCATTAAATTATATGAAGACGCTAAAATTATCATCGACAACATTCAGGATGCTTTAAAAAATGTAAAAGAGAAAATAGAGAAAATAATTGAGTAATTAGTGGAAATTTAGTTAATTTTTAGTATGAAAAAAGAAATTCACAACATTGATATATCAAAAATTACAAATCCAAATTTTGTTAAAGAATTAACGTATGATGAAATTTTACTTCTTAAAGATAAAATCACACAATATATCATAGAAACTGTAGCAAAAAATGGTGGCCATCTTTCCAGCAATTTGGGAGTAATTGATGTAAGCATTGCATTATGTCGCGTTTTTGATTTTAATAAAGACAAAATATTATTTGATGTTGGACATCAAAGCTATACATATAAAATATTAACAGGTAGAGATTTATCTAATCTACGCCATAAGGATGGTGTAAGCGGTTTTCAAAAACGAAGCGAATCTAAATATGATGTTTTTGAAGCAGGGCATTCTTCAACATCAATAAGCGCTGCCTATGGTATGGCCATTGGACGAGATTTAAAAAAAGAAGATTATAACATTATCGCTTTTATTGGCGATGCGAGTATTGCAAATGGATTAGCGTTTGAAGGTTTAAATAATTTATCTTTCAATCAGCATAAATTGATTATTGTATTAAACGATAATGAAATGTCTATTTCAAAATCAATAGGCGGACTCGGCAATTTATTTAGGAAAATTTCTAATTCCACTTCCTATATGAGTGCTAAGACACGCTATAAAACGTTTATGCAAAAAACAAAAGTAGGTAAAAAGATTTATATTTTTACTTCGGCTATTAAAAATAAAATTGCCAAAATGCTTATTCCATCAACCATTTTTGATAATTTATCATTAAAATATTTTGGTCCATGCGATGGCCATAATATTAAAAAAATGGAAAAAATATTTAAAAAGGCCAAAAAAATGAACAAACCTTGTGTGGTTCACCTTAAGACAAAAAAAGGAAAAGGATATAAATATAGTGAAATTGATAATTCTGGTTCATGGCATGGTGTCGAACCATTTAATATTTCTACTGGAAAACCTCTTTTTGTTTCAAATAACGAAACTTATTCAAAAGTATACGCCGATGGAGTTTACCAATTAATGAAAGATAATGAAAAAATTGTCTTGATAACACCAGCGACAATGAAAGGATCTTGTTTAGAAAAAATATATGAAGATTTTCCAAATAGAACATTTGATGTTGGAATTTGTGAAGAACACGCTATAACGATGGCTTTAGGATTAGCTTTGGAAGGATTTCATCCAATTGTTTCGATGTATTCTACATTTTTACAAAGAGCATACGATCAATTAAATCACGATATTGCTAGAATGAATGTTAATATTACTTTATTAGTGGATCGTGCTGGTACTGGTGGTTTTGATGGTGAAACTCATCAAGGAAGTTTTGATGAATCTTTTATTTATGATTTACCAAATTCTGTTATTACAATGGCAAATAATAAGAAAACTTGCCTTGATTTATTAAAAGAATCAATCAACAATCATGGCTTGTTTGTCATTCGCTATCCAAAAGATGAAGCAAATGATATTTTAAAATATCCAAAAACCAATTTTTTAGATTGGCACTTATTAAATTTGAATTCAGATTCAAGAATTTGCGTTATTGGAGTTGGTAATTTGGGTTATGAATTATTCAAATTAATTAAGGATAACAATTTAAGCATTGATTATTATGATGCTTGCTATTTAAAACCAATACATAAAGATTATGTTAACCAATTGCTTAAGTATAATGAAATTGTTATTTATGATCCTTACGCTAATAAATCAGGATTTGCACTTCATTTAGAAAATTTATTAATTGAAAATAATTATAAAGGAATTATTAAAATTTTTGCCATCGATGATTTTTATTATCCGCACATGGCATTTAAAGAACAATTGGAAATATCAAATATCTTACCAAATAATGTTTTTGATTATTTAGTAAAAAAATAACATTTGGTTAACATAATATGATATAATCTAAACATGGCAAAAATTATTGTTCATATTGATTTAAATTATTTCTTTGTCCGTTGTGAAGAAATCAAAGATCCTACTTTAATTAATAAACCGGTCGCGGTTGGTCATCAAGGACGTGCTGGAATCGTATCTACGTGTTCTTATGCCGCGAGAAAATATGGTGTGCGAAGCGGTATGCCGATGTTTCAAGCAACAACTTTATGTCCAGATTTAATTATTAAACCTGCTGATTTTGATTTTTATAGTTTGATGTCGCGAGAGTTTATCTTGTATGTTAAATCATATACCAAAAAAGTAGAAGTGGCATCAATTGATGAATGTTACGCTGATTTTAGCGATGTTTTAAAAGATGTTAAAAATCCGATTGATTTTTTTAAAAATTTTCAAAAGAAATTATATGATAAAACTAAATTATATTGTTCAATTGGGGTATCGACAAACAAATTTCTTGCCAAAATGGGTTCTGATTATAAAAAGCCAAATGGAATTACTATTTTAAGAAAAAAAGATTTTAGAAATATTATTTATCCATTAGATTTATCTTCTATGTATGGCATAGGAAGGAAAACGTCACCAAGACTTATTGATTTAGGGATACAAACTATTGGAGATTTAGCAAATAAAATAAAAAATAATGATGAAGATGTCAGAAATATTTTGGGTAAATTTTATTTTACAATCGAAAAATGGCTTAATGGCGAAGGTGATGACGAAATTAATTTTGATGAGGAAAGAAATCCAAAATCAATTCAAACATCGACTACTTTAAAATATGACACAAATGAGTATATGGAAATGAGGAGCGTTATTAAAAATTTATCAAAAGATGTTACCTATCGATTAAAAAAAGAAAATAAATTAGCAAAAACAATTACATTAGTCATCAAAGATACTGATTTTATTAGCAAAAGTAAATCAATTACATTAGATAAGCCAATTAGTGATGAAGATACTATTTTTGATGTTTGTTTAGATCTACTGGACAAATTTTATGACAATCGTTTAATAAGACTAATTGGAGTTGGTGTTTCTCATTTTGTCGATATTAAAGATGTTGCTGTTCAAATGACTTTTTATGATTACGAAGAAGGTATTAAACAATCACAAACAAAATTGCTCATTAATGAATTAAATCGGCATTTATCAAAGCCAATGTTATTTAGAGCTATAGACGCTATAAAGGAGAAAGACAATGGACATAAAAGACGCAATAGATAATTATTATCAATATCTTTTAGCGGAAAAAGGTCTCTCGATTTTGACTTGCAAAGCTTATTTAGAAGATATTAATTTGTACACCGATGTTTTTAAAAAAATAACTGATACAAACGAAATTGAAGAAGATGATTTATCAGAATTTTTAAAATTCCAATTAGAAAACAAAAAAAGTGTCACTACAGCACTGCGAAGATTATCATCTTTAAAAGGATTTTTTATGTTTTTAGTTAAAGAAGAAATATTAAATATACCTATTGAAGAAGTTGATGCACCAAAAAAGCCTTTTCATCTTCCAACTTTAATTTCATTTGAGGAAGTAGAAGCTTTGTTGGATGCACCAAATTTAGAAAAAGATGACGAAATAAGAGATAAAGCTATGCTTGAAATGATGTACGCAAGCGGTTTACGTGTCAGCGAATTATTGAATCTTAAAAAAGGTGATATTGATTTAAAAGAAAACATTGTAACAGTAATGGGAAAAGGTAAAAAACAAAGAAAAGTTCCTTTTGGAGAATTTGCTAGTGAATTTGTGATAAAATATATAAACGATGTGAGAAGCAAAAATGTTAAAGCAAAATCTGAATATTTATTTTTGAGTAAATATGGTGAGCCTTTGTCTAGACAATATTTTTTCAAAAGAATAAAAAAGTATGCTTTATTAGCAGGAATTAAAGAAAATATTTCTCCTCATACTTTAAGACATTGCTTTGCGACACACATGTTAGAAAATGGTGCGGATTTAAGAATAGTTCAAGAAATGTTAGGACACACTAATATTGCCACCACACAAATCTACACGCACGTGTCATCTAAAAGAATTATTTCTGCCTATGATTCTTTTATGAAAAATAACTGAGCATATTCATAGAATATATAGATGAAATTCACTATTATAAATACGGAGGTAAAAAATGAATAACGCTGAACGCTTTAAAAAATTTAAAAGAGTATTCGTCATTGTTATGGACAGTGTCGGTATTGGTTATGATGAAACTTCTTATCAATATAACGATGAAGGTGCAAACACCTTAGTCCACATTTCTAATGAATGTCATGGTCTTAATATTCCAACTTTAAATAGTTTAGGGTTAGGTGATTTAGATAATATTCAAGGCACCAATAAAGTAGAACATCCAAATAGTTTTGTTTGCAAAGCACAAGAAGAAAGTGTTGGAAAAGATACAATGACTGGCCATTGGGAAATGATGGGAATTAAAACTGTCGAGCCATTTGTTACATTTACCGAGACAGGTTTTCCAAAAGAATTAATTGATGAACTTGAAAAAGAAACTGGTCATAAAATTATTGGAAATATTGCCGCCAGCGGAACAGAAATTATTAAAGAACTTGGCGAGCAACAAATGAAAGAAAATTCTTTAATTGTTTATACAAGTGCTGATTCAGTCTTGCAAATTGCCGCACATGAAGAAGTTACAGGTTTAGAAGAACTTTATCGTTGTTGCGAAATTGCTAGAAAATTATGCATGCAAAGTAAATATCGTGTTGGAAGAGTTATCGCAAGACCTTTTGTTGGTACAAACAAAGATAATTTCAAACGCACGCCGAACCGTCACGATTTAGCTTTAAAGCCACCTCATAAAACTGTTATGAATATTTTAGATGACAATGGAATAATGGTTAGTTGTGTGGGAAAAATTGGCGATATATTTGATGGATATGGTGTAACAAAAACACAAAAAACTATTTCAAATGATAATGGTATGGATATCACACAAAACGAAGTTAATAATTCTAATTTTAATCTTGGCTTATGTTTTGTTAATCTTGTTGAATTCGATTCTGAATTTGGCCATAGGCGAAATCCTCTTGGCTATGGAAAAGCCATCGAACAGTTTGATGTCAAATTAAATTCATTATTGAAAGATTTGCGACAAGATGACCTTTTGATCATTACTGCTGATCATGGAAACGATCCAACTTGGCATGGCACTGATCACACTAGAGAACGAGTTCCATTATTAATGTATAGTAAATTATTTGATAATGGAAAAATGTTAGATAAAAGAAATTCTTTCGCTGATATAGGTGCGACTATTCTATATAATTTTAAATTAGAAAAGCCAAATAATTTAATTGGTAGCGTTATTAAAGAATTATTTTAAAGAAGGTATTATGAAAAAAAATGTTATTTTAGGATTTGCAGTTTTAACTAGTTTATTGGTTGGATGTACACCAAAAGAAATCTTGCCATATATGAAAACAATATCGCCATCAGGTGCACCAGCAATTGCGTTTTATGATCAAGGAACAAGTGGCACATTTGAAACTAATCAAACACCTGCTAATGTGTTAGCGCAATTATCTACTGATGACTATGGAATGGTTGTTTTTGATTTTTATAATGGTTTAAAAAACTTAAAAGCAAACAATGGTCATTATAAATTAGCTAGAATAATTACTGGTGGTAATTTATATTTAGTCGGAATCGATAAAACAAATCAGCCAACAAGTCAGGATAAAATCGTTTCTTTTGGTGAGGGACTTATACCAGATTTAGCTTTTAAATATTTATATAGAGAAAATCAAGATATAATCGATAATACTTCATATGTTGCTAGTACGTCAGAAGCTGGTGCTATTTTAGCATCAGGAATGTATGAAGGAGAAAAAGTTGATTATGTTGTTGTAGCACAACCAGTTTTGTCAACAATTATGGAAAATGAAAAAGCTGCAACATATAATCACTTAACAGTTATTGCTTCATTTAAAGATATGTGGGAAGAAGAAACAGGACAGTCTGGAATTCCTCAAGCTGGATTATTTGTTAATATGAATTATTATAATGAACACAAAGGATATTTTGATGAACAAATGGCCTTAATCGATGAAAGAATCGATACATGCATAAATGATCCTTTACATATGAAACAAACAATGGATGAACAATTAAGTTTAGAAGATCAACAAAAATTATTTGGTTTTAATTCAAACATTGCGTATAAAGTTCAAAGTAGTCAAGACACTCCTAATGGATTTGCTTTACTAGAGGAAAATAATTTAGATATTAATAAATTTTTTGAAATATTAGGTATTACTGAAGATTATTCTGACTACATATTATGAAATTAAACGCTAGGGAAAAAGAATTATTAAAAAAAGTTTTAAATGTATTATATATCGTAATTGGCATAGTTGCTATTTTTCTGATTTGGTATATTTTAGCAATAACTATTAATAATTCTTTATTTCCAACGCCAACTGAAGTTTTAAATTTATATTTTAATTATTTTGCAACAAGTGAATTATATATAGCGATAGGATGGACTTTTCTTAGACTCATTCTATCTTTTTTATTAAGTTTTGCTATTGGATTTATATTTGGTATATTAGCGGGTGAATTTCATATTATACGTTTAATTTTAAAACCATTAGTTTTAATTTTAAAAACCGTTCCAACCGCGGCGGTAATTTTAATTTTAATTGTTTTATTTAAACCATTTATGTCTTTATTTTTAATCGTTTTTTTGGTTATGTTTCCAATAATTTATGAAGCTGTAATCAATGGATATGAAAGTTTAGATAAAAATATAGTCAATTCAATAAAAGTAGATGCTGGTTTACATAATATTAAAGCTATTTTAAATATAAAAATACCAAATTTGATACCATATTTACTTTTAGCATCATTTCAAACATTAGGATTAGGTATGAAAGTTAGCCTTATGGCGGAAGTTTTAATTGGAAACAATTCGATACATGGATTAGGAATATTAATTAGACAAGCATATAATTTTGCTTTTGTTGATCAAATCATGGCATATTCTTTACATGCGATTATTATTATAGGTTTGGTTGACATAATCATGTATTTTCTTAAACGATATTTAAAAAATAAATATTCTTTTTAAAAAAATTAGCAATATTAAAAATTTCCTCCTATTAGTAATTAGGAGGTTTTTTATGATTGAACAAAATGAATTAAATTTTAAAAAAGAAATGAATTTTCAAACAACAAATTTAACACAAGAAAAAAACGAGGCATTTAAAAAGCTTCTAGGACAAGTAGAATGGATAAAAAGGCAATTAGAATATTCTATTTATTCGTTAAATCATAGTGTTAAGTATAATTTAAAGAAAGGTGAAATTTATGAATTTGATTGGGGAATAAATGTTAATGCAGAATTTTCAAATCGTCACTACGGAGTTGTATTAGCAGATTCTGGTATACATAATCCATTAGTAATAGTATGTCCTTTAAAAACAAATCGTTTTGGACCGCATCCAAGAAGTGACATAAATATCGGAGAAGTCAAAGGATTAAAAGATGGTCAGCAAACTTTAGCGGTCATAAATCAAATCAGAACGATTGATAAATTAAGACTTTATACAAAACAAGTAATAAATGGTCCGCAGCATGAAAACGATCGTCTTTATTTATCTAAAGAAAAAGTCGATTTAATTTTACGCAATTACTATTTTTTAATCATAAATGGAGCGTTGTAATTAGTAGTTATTTAGTAGTTATTTAGTTAAAATTAAAATGTGGAAATCTTTTAAATGTATGTAATTTAAATTATTATTAATACATAATTAATGTGGTTCTAGCCTAAATAATATAATATTTGGTTTACATAATAGTCATTATGCGAAGTTGTTATATAAATTAAAAAAATCAATTTAGATAACATTCAAAACATTGTTTGGTTAATATGTTATCAATATTAGAATTTTTACTCATTAAATATTCTTTATTTTGCCCTAATACGTATTTGAATCCTTCAATGATATTTGATTTCATTTTATTAATCATATCACTAGAATCATATCCTCTTAATGGATCGATTTTATCCGCAGCGTAAACTGTCATTGCTAATAACGACATATTCTTATTCCCTGTCGCATGATATCTTATGGCAAATAAAATATCTTCATCGGTTATTTTAAAATCGTCATGTGCGATATAAGCACTATTGAATTGATGATATAGTTTATATGACATTGGCATATATTCTTTATATTCGTTTTCGATTTTCTTTTGTTGACTTTCTGAAACATTTTTTCCAACATCATGCAAAATGCCAGCTATATAATATCGCCATGGCCTTTCAATATTATTTGAAACCGCTATTTGTTTTGCAAGCATTGCAACTGACTTGCTATGCAAATATCTTTTGTTATCGATATATTTAGCAATTTTTCTTAAAAAATATAAATCATGATTATTTATATAATTTAAAACCACATCTGGGATGTCTAAATTATTTAAATCGCGAATGGAATTGCTTGAAACATCCACTAATTCATCACCACTTACTTTGATTATTTTAAATTTATTAATATTATCGTTTGTAAATTTAAAATTAGGACGTGGATAATATATAAGTTGTACAAGCTTTGATATTTCTTTAGCATTTTTCCATAAGTGAAACAATTCAACCTGATCGCTTCCAATTAAAAAATAAAGTTTAATTTTTTCATTTTTATAAATATTCATAAAGTGTTGAATTGATAAATATGTATAATTTTCTGTTTGTGAATTTAATTCGAAATCATCAACATCCAGGTTAACATAATCTTTTATTGCTAATTTAATCATGTTTAGCTTGTCATTTGCATCGACGCTTTCTTCTTTCCAAACACTGACACGATTTGGCAAAAAAATTACTTTACAATTATTTATTCCACCTAAAAACTGTTGAGCTTTTATAGCCATGTTAATATGTCCGTTATGAATTGGGTCAAAAGATCCACCAAATAGGACGATATTTTTTATCATAAAATATGTTTTACTCCATTTTTTTCAGAATAACGATAAAGACAAATAACGCGCCCGACAATACTGACAATATCAGCGTTTAATTTACTAGATAAATCAAACGCTAATTCATTAATTGGATTAGAATATGATTTTAAAACATCTATTTTAATTAATTCGTGTGCGGTTAAAGCTTTATCAAATAAATCAAAACTAGTTTTTGTTAATCCGTTTTTGCCAATTTGATATCGTAATTTTATTTGATTGGATAATGATTTTAAATGTCTTTTATTATCATTGGTTAACATAATATTTATATTACTCTAGGAGTTCCTTCCTTAATTCCAACACCTTTTGGAGCCATAATATATATGATTTGACCTTTCGCTATAAATGTAATAAATCCTAAACCTTTTATTGCTATTTCGTGCAATTTATTATCATTTTCCATCTTATATTGGAATAAATCATAATTATCAAAATCCATTAATAAATCGCTGACAGGTCTTAAATCTTTTTTTAATAAATTTGTCTTAAAAAAGACTCTTTCTTTATCTAATCCCATCTTTTTTGTTTCGATTTTATCATTAAAATATGCTTTAAATTCTAAAGATTTTCCTTGATGCAATCCTATCATAGCAAGCCCGCCAAAAACTAAGCACTGGCCTTCTAAAAGTTTAATTTTCTTTGCTTTTACAGGCGTTTTTAAACTTAAATATTTATTTGCGATATTTTTTTCAACTAGTCCTAAGCAAGAATCATCAAGGTTAAATCCTGGTAATTCATATAAATTAGTGTTTTCATCTAATGGTATTGTTAATAGTTTACTATTAGTGTTTGGATATAAAAATGAGGTAATATTTCGTGTTGTATTATTTTTGTAGTTTTTTAATAAACAATTGATGATTGCGGTTTTTCCACTTGCTCTTTCACCAATAAAATAAACATCTTTTTGATTTCGATATTCTTCTATTTTTGTCTTAACAAGATCGATTTGATAATTTTTATTTGCACTCACTAAAATAATTTCTTTTGGAACGATATTTAATTCTTTAAAACGATCATAAATAAACGATTTTAATGTATTATTACTATCTTTTTCTAAAAACAAGTCTTTTTTATTTGCGACAATTAAAATTGGTAAATCTTTGATTAATTCTATAAGTTGTGACTTAATTATTCCATTAAAAGCAAACGTATCGATAACATAAACAATTAAGCAATGCTCAATAGCGGCTTTTTTTAAAATTGTGTATGAATCATCATCGATTTCTTTTGCTAGAAATCCCCTATTAACCATCTTTTTTTGGTAACAAGATTCGCAATATAAAACTCGATCAGTTTCATTGGTAAAATCTAGTTTTGGTATGTAGCCTGATTTTGTTTTATCATTACTTTGTAATATTTCACCACAATTGTTGCAGCGTAAGACGCGCGATAATTTTCCCATATTATTTTATTACCTCCACAATTTGAGTTTATTTTCTTTTTTAATTTTTTTAAAGTATAATTTTTCTTTTTTTCTTCTAAAAGAAGTAAATTTTTGATCTTTATCAGTTAAAGGTTTCACTAATATGCTATCGATACCTAACTTATTAGCCAACGCGATATCAGTAAATAGTTGGTCCCCAATCATCAATACTTCTTTCTTATTGATATTATTTTTCTTAATAAAATGGTTAAGACGAAACTTTAATGGTTTTAATAATAACCATACGCATTGTAAACCTAATTTATCAGCGTATGGTTTTACCCTTCTTTTATAATTGTTGCTAATTATAATAAATTTGATGCCGGCTTCTTTAAACTCTTTAACTTTATCAAAAACTATTTTAGAAGGAATTTTATCAATATAGCAATCTAAGGTGTTATCTAAGTCAGAAAACACAATTTTATATCCTTTTTTGATTATATCATTTGGATTTAATTCAAATATTGATGCGTGATAATAAGTTGGAATGTATTTATTAATATTCATAATATTTATTCAAAATCATCAAATAAAGTAATTTGTTCAACATTGGATTTGCTTTCATCATTATTTTCTTGCATTTCTTCTTTTTCTAAATTTGAAATGTCTTTTTTAAGAATGATTGGTTGGGATTTGATTTCATCATTAATGTAATCGCATCCTTTAGCAAAAACATGTCTAATTCTTTCTTTTACTAACATTAAATCAATGTTTTTCTTGGCATATTTTTCAATATCAGTCAAATGGAAATCATCAATTGTGAGTTCTTTCGAATCGTAATTGTTATCATATAGTAACACATTCATATTGTCTTTATCATCTAAAATAACTTTATGAGCGTAGACTAAATGATGAATGTCGCTTTTAAATGATTTAAAAACAATTTGATTCTTGCTTAAACGATTTGAAACTACCCCACGGCTAGTATCAAAAATTCTTAAGCATGATTTATCTGTAATTAAAACTATTTTGGTTTTTTCTTCCAATTGAGAAATAACCAAATCAACCGCGGATTGTCCACCTTTTAATGACATTGCTTTAGCACCAGAAGCTTTTAAAGATAATGGTAGCAATTCGTTTTCATTAAACATTGCATAATATCCAAGACTAGAAAATACCATAATATTTGCATTTCCAGTAGATAATTTAACATCAACAAGTTCATCACCATTTGCTAACTTAATACATTTGATTGGTCTTGCTCTGACATTTGTTTGATAAAAATTAGTTGGTGTACGCTTAATTTGACCATTTTTAGTTAATAATATTGTAAATAAATCATCTCTTAATTTATCTGCGACTATTACAGAGACAATTTTTTCATTTCCATTCATAGTTATAAGTGAATTAATATGAACACCTTTATCTTTCCATTTATTATCTTCGATTTCAAAAATAGGTACGTACATATAATTTCCTAAATTCGTAAAACAAAGAAGGAAATCGGTTGTGTAAGCACAATCAATCGCAATTAGTGCATCACCTTGTTTGACTTCAGGATAAGGATTTTTTTCTAACGAAGATAAATACGATTTTTGACTTGAACGTTTAAAATATCCATCCTTTGTAATAGAAAAATATATTTTTTCTTTACTAATTAAAAATCTCTTATCGATTGGACCTTGTTCAACTTTGTCTTCAAAACTTGTTCTTCTAGCGTCACCATATGTTTTGCTAATTTGATTTAAATCGTTGATAATAGCCTTGTTAATTTTTTTAGGATCCGCTAAAGTTTCTTTGTGATAATTTATATCATTAATTAATTGTTCCTTTTCGTTTTGTAAAGTCTCAATATCAGTGTGACTTAACTTATATAGAGGCATCATAACGATAGCTTCAGCCTGTTCGTTAGATAAATCATATTTGGCAATAATATTTAATTTACTGTCTTGTTTATCTTTACTATGGCGAATTATTTCAACAACATCATTAATATTTAAAGCTGCTAAAATCAAACCTTCAACTATGTGTAATCGAGCAGATAATTTATCTAATTCAAATTTCAATAAGCGGGTTAAAACATCTACTTGATGAGAAATGTAAGCATCAAGATAATCAGTTAATGATAGTGTTTTTGGACGGCCATCAACAATTGCTACGATATTTGCACTATATGAAACTTTCATGGAAGTTTTGTTTAACAAATACGAAACAATTAAATCGACTGGTGCATTTTTTCTAACATCAACAACAATTCGTATACCATTAAAATCGCTTTCATCTCGCACTTCAATAATTCCATCTATTGATTTGGAGTGGCGAATTTTATCAATTTCATAAACGATATTCTTTTTAACTACTTTATAAGGAACTTCATTAATAACTATTTGTTTAATAGAACCATTATCGACAATTTGATAACGAGCAGCTATTTCTATTCTTCCACGTCCATTTTCATAAATAGATCTAAGCCCATCACTATTGTATATAATTCCACCTGTAGGAAAATCTGGTCCAGGAATTATATTTAATAAATCATCTAATGAACAATTTGGATGATTAATACGATAAATTGTCGCATTAATAACTTCACGCAAATTGTGTGTTGGAATTTCTGTTGCTAAAGCAACAGCAATACCTTCACTGCCATTAACATATAAATTTGGAAAACGGGCAGGTAAAACAGTAGGCTCAAATTCACTATCATCAAATGTTAATTGCATATCAACAGTATTTTTATCAATATCTTTTAACATTTCATTAGCAAGTTGACTTAGTCTTGCTTCGGTATAACGATACGCGGCTGGAGAATCGCCATCGATACTACCATTATTTCCTTGAAAATCTATTAAAGGAGCTCGCACTTTCCAATCTTGACTCATACGGGCAAGAGCTTCATAAATTGATGTATCACCATGTGGATGGTATTTACCCATAACTTCGCCAACGCTATGAGCACATTTTCTAGTTGGTCTATTAAAAGTATTGCCATTATTATACATAGCAAACAAAATACGTCTTTGAACTGGTTTTAAACCATCTCTAACATCTGGAATAGCACGATCTTGTATGACATATTTAGCGTATGTGGCATAACGATCAGCCATAACCTCTTCTAATGGTTCACTCGATATATTTTCTTTGATTTCTACTTCTTCTTTTTTTGTCTTCTTAGCCATTTATTTGACCTCATTAATAAATGTATCAACTTTATTAAAATCAACGTTTTCTTCTACCCAGCGTCGACGATTGGAAGTGTCTTTTCCCATTAAAATGCCAACTTGTTTTTCAACAAATAAAGGATCATCGATTCGTACTTGAATTAATAAACGAGAAGCAGGATCCATCGTCGTCTTTTTTAATTGAACTTCATTCATTTCGCCAAGACCTTTATATCGGTTAATTTTATATCCTGGTCCTATTGCTTTTTTAGCTTTTTCCAAATCTTGATCATTCCAAGCATATTTTTCGTTTACTTTATGATTTTTTTCTTCTTTATAGACTCGATACAAAGGAGGTGCAGCAACATAAACATGACCAGTAGTAATTAAACTTCGCATATAATTATAAAAAAATGTTAAAAGCAAGGTTTGAATATGTGCACCATCAGTATCAGCATCAGTCATGATAATAATTTTTCCGTATTTAATATCATCAATATCAAAAGATTGTCCAAAACCCGCACCTATGGTATTGATAATTGTTGCAAATTCCTCATTTTGTAATAATTTTTCTACGGTAATGGAATCAGTATTTAAAGGTTTTCCACGAAGTGGAAGAATCGCCTGATGAATTCTATCTCTTCCTTTTTTTGCAGTACCACCGGCAGAATCACCCTCGACGATAAATAATTCATTTTTTAAATAGTCTTTGCTTTGGGCAGGAGTTAATTTATCGGATAAAATAATTTCTTGTTTAACTTTTTTATTACTTCGAGCTTCTTCTTTTGCTTTTCTAGCAGCAAGACGAGTGTTATACGAATCAATGCATTTAGAAATAATATTTAATGCGATTTCTTTATTTTCAGTTAGATAGTAAGAAAATTTTTCATAAATAAAGTTACTAACTGCACTGGTAGCTTCTGGAGTACCTAACTTAGATTTTGTTTGTCCTTCAAATTCTAATTTTTTTTCAGGAATTTTTAAAGAAATAACGCTAGTTAATCCTTCTCTAATATCGCTACCTTCTAATTTTTTGCCTTTCGCTAATTTGTTATTATCAATAAATTCGTTAACAGCACGCGTCACGCCAAGTTTAAAACCTGTTTCATGAGTTCCACCATCTCTTGTTCTAACATTATTAGCATAAGAAAAAATAGTTTCGTTATAATCGCTATAACAATATTGCATAGCGATTTCAATTTCAATATCAGAGACGTTGCCATTAAAATAAATAATATCTGTCAGCGGTCTTTTGTTTTGATTAACAGTGAGAATGTATTCTTTTAAACCATCTTCATAATAAAATTCTTGATTTAAATTTGAACGTTCGTCTTTTAAATAAAAGTGAACTTTTCTTAATAAAAACGCTGATTCTTGTAAATGATTATATATTGTGTCCCATTTAAATTCCACAGTTGAAAATATAGTTGGATCTGGTTTGAATGTTACTGTCGTACCATGCTTATTTGTTGTTCCAATTACTTCAAGAGGAATATCAATTTTTCCACCATCTTTATAACGAATATGAAAAATTTTTCCTTCACGATGGACTATAACATCAAGCCAACTGCTTAAAGCATTGGTAACACTAGCACCAACACCATGTAAACCAGCTGCACTTTTATAAGAAGAATTATTGAACTTTCCTCCAGCGTGAAGTTCACCAAATACTAATTCAATTGCCGGTTTATGTGTTTGACTTTGAATTCCCGTAGGAATTCCACGCCCTTCATCGCTGATAGTAATTGAACCATCTTTGTGGATAGTTATACTAATTTTATTGCCAAAGCCAGACATCGCTTCATCAATCGAGTTATCAACAATTTCCCAAACCAAATGATGAAGACCACTTGAGTTTGTACTTCCTATATACATGCCTGGTCTTTTTCTAACCGCTTCTAAACCTCGCAATAACTCAATGTCATCAGCGGCATAACTAATTTTATCGATATTTTCAGCCATTATTTTGTATACCCTTTCATATTATACACAAAAATAAATTGAATTTATATTTATTTTTAGTAAAATAAAAAAGAATTTTATAAACCTATGAATGAGATTGCAGTAAACATAATTTGTTCGGTTATCATCATAATAATTGGCTATTTGTTTGGCTCAATTCCAAGCGGCGTTATAGTTGGTAAATTGTTATTCAAACAAGATCCACGACATTTTGGCTCTAAAAATTCTGGTGGCACGAATGCATCTAGATTATGGGGATTCAAATATGGAATCATCGTTTATATTTTAGATTTCATAAAATTGGCGATTCCACTTTGGTCAGTTTGGGCTATATTAACTTACGTTAATATGTTTGATAATATACCGCTAATCCCAACCGCTGAAATGATGATTAGTGGAAACACTGATAATTATCTAATCAAATGGCCAATATATTGGCTGATTATTATAAGTGCGGTTATTGGTCATTGTTATCCGATATTTGCAAAATTCCAAGGCGGGAAAGCTGCAGCGATAACTTTTTCAAGTGCACTATTTTCATCTTGGTTTGTAGGAATAACATCAATTATTACTTTTTTTGTTACACTGAAAATTAAAAAATATATTTCTTTAAGTTCCATTATAGGTTCAATCGTTGCTGCAATAGCAAGCTGGTTAACTTGTATTCCTAATTTTGATTTGATTGCAATGTATGGTAATACGTTATGTCCAGGATGGGTATTTGCATTAGTTATGACACTTGCTATGATAGTGTTAATTATTCGTCATAAAGACAACATCATACGAATTAAAAATGGCAATGAAAGAAAAATATCTTGGATGTGATTTTAGTAACAAATTAGTAGATATTTAGTAGATGTTGCATATGTTAATAATTAATCCACATTTTAAAAATAATAAAATTTAATTACTATAGGTCTAACTTTTACGTTGACTGTAAAAATAATTATTATTGATTTATTATGAAAATATCAAAAAATCCCCTACTTTATTATTTTTTAAAGTTTTTATGTAATATTTACACACCAAAATGGTCCATAAAAAATAATTAATTTTAGTGCAAAAATAAAAGCGATATGTTGACATACCGCTTTATAAATTTAATGGTTTTATTTATTTTGATTTCTCACATTTCGCATTATTTCGCGAATTTGTTTTTCAGTCGCAGGACGACCCATTGACATAAACATTGCTCGAATCATCTTTTCGTTAATAGGTGGGTTATCTCTTAATTGTTTCTTAAATAGAAAACGCGTGAGAAAGAATGTAAGTATCGCTGATGCTAGTGCACATCCTATACACAAAAGTGCAATTGCCCATGGTTCCATATCTGATTATGCACGACCGTCATATTCACCATTATCAGTGCGAACTATGACGACTTCTCCTTCTTCAATAAACATTGGTACTTTAGTTTTTAATCCTGTTTCAAGTGTAACTTCTTTCATGGCTTTATTAATCGTATCACCACGAGTAGCAGGATCACATTGAGTAACTTTTAAGGCAACTTTAGCTGGTAAGTTTACACCAAGTATTTCACTTCCATACGAAATAATTTCCACTATTTCATCGCCTTTTAAAAGTTGAGATTCCCACTGTAATCTTTCTTTTGGAATTTCGATTTGTTCAAAAGTATTTTGATCCATAAAAACCAAAGCATCCCCACTATCATAAAGATATTGCATTTGTTTTTTATCTAAACGAATCGTTTCAATTTGATATCCGCTATTACGTGCAATTTCTGTAACAGCACCTGTTCTTAAATTTTTTACTTTAACCTTAGCAACCATTTTTCTCATTGCCGTTTTGTTTAATAAAATATCGAGCACACGATAAATATTACCATCTTCCTCGAAAAAGTTGCCTGGTCTTAATTCTGTAACATTAACCATAATTATTTCCTCCTTTTGTCCATAATATTTTAATACTTTAACGGTTTACATGTAAATGTAAAATTTTATTTTAATCGATAGAATTTAACATATCATCGACATCAGCATCTGATGGCATTCTCAAATCTCCTCTTGGTGAAATGCATACAGAGCCAACTTTTACACCATCTGGCAGGCAAGAACGTTTAAATTGATTTTGATAAAATCGTTTTAAAAATATTTTTAACCATTTTACTATTTCTTCTTTTTTATATTTGTTACGATATGCATTTTGTGCAAGATAAACGATTTTCTTTGGCGAAAAATTATGTCTTAAAAAATAATAAATGAAAAAGTCCACCAATTCATAAGGACCAATTTTTTCTTCGGTTTTTTGAATGATTTGACCGTTGTTTAATGGAAGTAATTCAGGTGAAATAGGAGTCAAGATAATGTCTTCTAATATCGCTTCTACTTCTGGATGATCTAAGCCATATGTTTTGACTAACTCGATGACTAATGTTTTGGGAATTGAAGCATTAACTCCATACATCGACATATGATCGCCATTATAAGTAGTCCAGCCTAAACATAATTCGCTCAAATCTCCTGTTCCAACCATTAATCCATTAATATCATTAGCAAAATCCATTAATACTTGTGTTCTTTCACGTGCTTGGGCGTTTTCAAAAGTTGAATTTTGATTGTTAATATCGTGGTTAATATCTAAAAAATGTGATTTGATTGTTTCATTGATATTTATTTCTTTAAACGATACTCCTAAAGAATTTGCTAAGGCTAGAGCATTATCATGTGTGCGTTTGCTTGTTCCAAAGCATGGAAGTGTTATAGCATAGACTTTTTTTAAATCACGATTCATCATCTTAAATGTTTCTTTGCTAACTAAAAGTGCAAGTGTTGAATCTAATCCACCACTTAAACCAATAACTAAGCAATCACTTTTACTAGCTTCCACTCTTTTTTTCAATCCCAACGCTTGCATTTTTAAAATTTTGCGGTATCTAGAAAGAGAATCTTTTTTGTTAGGAATTAAAAATGGATTTGGATTTATTTCATATTTTAATTCATCGATTTTTAAATCCAATTCAAAACCAATGTTTCTATAATTATCATCTTTTGTAATAAAAGTAGTAGTTTTTCTTCGCTCGTTAACTAATTTTTCTATATCCATGTCGGAATATATCAAAGAGTTCTCGAATAATTTAGATTGTATGAGCAAATGAGCATTTTCGCATACAATATTGTGCCCACTATAAACTACATCAGTTGTTGATTCGCCATTTCCAGCACTAGCGTAAGCATATCCACAAATCAAACGTCCAGAAGTCATTTTTACAAGATTTAGTCTATAATCTTCCTTACTCACAAGTTCATTTGATGCACTCAAATTACATATAAGTGTCGCACCATTTTGACAAAGAATTGTGCTTGGCGATAAATTAACCCAAAGATCTTCGCATATTTCAACGCCAATACACAAATCATAATAATTTTCGCATCTAAATAAAATATCGGTTCCAAAAGGATAAAATTTGTCATTAATTAAAATTTTATCACTAATATTTAATCCGCTTTTAAATTGTCTTCCCTCGTAAAATTCATTGTAATTTGGTATATAAGATTTTGGGACTACGCCTAATATTTTCCCATTCGATATTCCAACAGCACAATTATATATACCATTGTTATAAATAAGCGGTGTTCCAACAAATATCATCATATTTAAGTTTTTTGTATATGAAGCTAAATCTATTAACCCTAAACTTGCTGATTTTAAAATTTCATCTTGAAAAAATAAATCTCTTAAAGAATAACCGGTCAAACATAATTCGCTAAAAACTAAAACGTGGATTTTGTTTTGTTTAGCTTTATCAATGATTTTTTTTATTTTTATGATGTTTTTAGAAACGTTTGATACACTAATATCAAAATTTGCACATCCAACGCGTACAAAGCCAAATTCTGTTGTCTTATTTTTTAAACAAAAATATTGATTTTTATTTTGTTCATTGGAAATTTTGACCGATCCATTAGATTTATTAAAATGGCAATCAAAATATTCATTTGACATCAAAACCATGTCTTGATAACCATTCTTAGTAATAAAAATTGGTTCGTTTAAGTTATGGCATTCTTTTGAAATTTCGTTTGTGTTTCGTAAATCTTTTATCGGTTTAATTTTCGGCATAATAACTCCTGTTCATAATTATAGCATAATAATGTTAGAAAAATAATTCTTTTTCATCTTTGATATAAGTATTTTGCCCATGACCGGGATAAACGATTGTGCAGTCAGGTAATTCCATCAATTTTTTTAAAGATGGTTTTAATAATGATGGATTAGATGTTTCTAGATCATAACGACCAACACTATGATAAAAAAGTGTGTCGCCGCTAAAAAGAATATTATCGTTATAAAAATAAAAACATACACTCCCGTATGTGTGAAATGGCGTTTCAATAATTTTCATTGGGTGGTCGATAAAAATATTATATGTTTTATCGTCTGAAAGAAAATTTATATTTTCGCAATCAACGATTATGTTTTCATTCATCATCATTTTTGAACAATTTAAAATTGGATTTGTTAATAGCTCATAGTCATTTTTATTTATGTATATTTTAATATTTTTATAATATATAATTAGTTGATTTAATGCATAAAAATGATCAAAATGACCATGCGTTAAAAATAATGCACAAACTGTTAAATTATTTGATTCAACGAATTTTATTAATGGCTCGATATTTAAAAGACCAATATCGATAATAATAGCTTTATTATCATCATAAATTAAATATGAATTTGCTAAGAAATCAGCGAATTTTTTAATTTTCATAATTTAAACAATACAAAAAAATAGGTTCTTAACCTATTTCTTTTCTTTATGAACAGTAACTTTTTGACAGCGAGGACAATATTTATTTCTTTCTAATCTTTCAGGATGTTTTTTCTTGTTAGAAGAACTTAAATATGTCTCTTCACCACATACAGTACACTTTAAGATAATACTTTCACGTCCCTTATTTTTTGCCATATTTTTTTCTCCTTAATTACGCAAAATAGAGTTTATCATAAGTTGACGCTATTTCATAGACTTTTTTTATTAAATAATTTATTATTTTTGTATGTATACAAGAAAAAACACTAAGAAAATCAAAGTCGGAAATATATTTATTGGAGGGAGCGACAAAGTTTTAATTCAATCGATGTGCAATATTAAAACTAGCCATGTTTCTGCTATAGTTAAACAAATTAATAAATGTCAAAATTTAGGTGCAGATTTAATGCGTGTCTCAATTATGGATAAAAGGGACGCTAACGCTATAAAAAGTATTAAAAAGCATATTAGCATACCATTGATTGGCGATATACATTTTGATTATAAATTAGCAATTTTAGCTATTAAAAATGGCATTGATGCTATTCGTATTAATCCAGGAAATATATCAAATGAAGAACATGTTAAAGAGATTTTATTTCTCGCTAAAGAAAAAAATATTCCTATTCGAATAGGAGTTAATTCTGGATCAATCGATAAAACAATCAACGATTATCAAAGACCCATCAACGAAAATGACATGATTAAATCTATAAACAAACAAATAAAAATATTTAATAAATACGGATTTGATAACATTGTTTTGTCTTTAAAAGGCTCAAATATTAAAACAACTATTGCAGCATATATTTCTGCCGCTAAAAAATACAATTATCCATTGCATATTGGAATTACCGAAGCAAGTATTAATGAAATATCGCTTATTCGTTCAAGTGCCGGCCTATCGCCTTTACTATTGCTTGGATTAGGAGATACGATTCGCATTTCTATAAGCGGTAATCCATATCAAGAAATAGTAGCGGCAAAAAGATTGCTTCATGATTTGGGATTATATCCAAATTATCCAACAATAATTTCTTGTCCTACTTGCGGAAGAACAATGGTCGATGTGACAAATCTTGCCAAAAAAGTATTAAATTATTTAGAAAATAACAATATCAATCTAACCGTAGCAATTATGGGTTGCATAGTAAATGGTCCTGGCGAAGGAAAAAGTGCAGATATTGGAATAGCAGGTGGTAAAGGTAATTTTGTTCTTTTTAAAAAAGGTAAAATAGTTCGAAAAATTGAAGAAAAAAATGTTTATCAAGAATTAATAAACGAAATTAATGAAATGATTAAATAAACTGATTTTTCCAATCTTTTTCAAATTTATTGTTTTTAAACATATCAATCTCTGTTTTATATGGTGGTTTGCCATTAACATATGGTGTTTCTAAAATTTTTGGGATATTTGATAGGCGTTTGTCTAAAACAAATTTGCTTAACGCTTCATATCCAATCTCACCATAACCAATATTTTCATGACGATCTTTGTGTGCTCCACGCGGATTTTTCGAATCATTTACATGTATGACTAATAATTTATCTAAGCCGATAATTTTATCAAATTCTTCAATTATTTTATTCTCATCGAATATATCATATCCAGCATCACTAATATGACAAGTATCTAAACAAACTCCAAGTCTATCTTGATGTTTGCTATTTTTAATCATAAAAGCAATTTGTTCAAAAGATGTGCCTAATTCGCTCCCTTTTCCTGCCATCGTTTCTAATGCAATATTAACTTTGTTTTCATTTGGAAGATTATCGAAAATGTCATCTAACGATTTAATAATGTTATTTAAACCTCTTTCAACTCCAAGATTAACGTGCGCACCAGGATGCAAAACCATCGTTTTAACATTAAAAGCTTGGCATCTGATTAATTCATTTAAAATAAATTCTTTTGCTTTTTCGTGCTTGTTTTTATCTGTATCATTAGCTAAATTTACGATGTATGGCGCGTGAATTACAATTTTAGATTCGTCAATTCCATTTGCTTTTAATAATTCCCTACCTTCATCTATTTTCATATCTTTAATGTCTCGACGATAAGAATTTTGTGGCGCTCCTGTATAAAACATAAAAGTTGTAGCACCATAGCTTAATGCTTCTTTAACTGTTCCTAAATAAAAATCAGGCGCATTTAAACTAACATGACATCCAATTAACAATTCATTCATATTAATAATTAGACCCCTTCCTATATTTTTCTTTAATTTGCTTATGTATTTCTTTACGAATTTTATCTTTTTTATATTTTTTTACAACATTTTCGACGGCTAATTTAACTTTCTTCTTATAATTAGGTTTGACTTTTTTTGTTGTTGCTTTACTTTTTGCGAGTTTGATATCGCGATTTAATTTAATCTCTTCCTCGCTCATTTTCTTTTTATTTATAACTTTTTTTGCTTTACTTGATGAAATAAAATCACCATTTTTATATGTTAAAAAATTAAGATGGATTGACTTTTGAAAATATTCAATTTGCGGTAATGTATCAACATTATAAAAAGTATAGCAATTTCCTTGATTGTTCATTCTTCCACATCGTCCTGCTCGATGGAAATAAAACTCTTCGTTGTTTGGCAAATCATAATTTAAAACATCGCTGACATCTTTAAAATCTAGACCACGAGAAGCCATATCAGAACAAACAACAATATGATAATTGCCGTTTTTTAACAATTTTAAAGTATTTTTTCTTTCTCTTTGAGTCAAATCTCCATGTAAAATGCCGCATTTAATCCCATTTTTTATTAAATAGTCATAAAGATTGCTGACATCTTTTTTATAACTACAAAAAATTAATAAAAAGTATGGATTATTTTTATTAATAAAATCAAGAGTGGCTTTTTTTATATCTTGATGTTTTCGATCTATTGCATAATGGACCACATTATTATTTGTAATATCTTTACCTAATGAAATTATTTCATCACAATCAATATATTTTTTTAATAAATGTAATATTTTATTTGGATATGATGCACTAAAGACCATGATTTTAGCGGCTTTTAAATGACTTAAAATGGTGTCAATGTCGTTAAAATATCCTAAATCCATCATCATATCAACTTCATCTAATATTAAATAATTAACAAAGCCAAGTTTTATAACACTTTCTTCAACTAAAATATCCTTTAGACGTTTTGGAGTGGCAATTATTATTTGAGGTGGATTGTTTTTTAAATTTAAATCATCTTTTTTTTGATGACCACCAATAAGAAGTTTAACATTTAGTTCTTTATAAAAATTTTCAAATTGAAAGAAAAAATCATAAGTTTGTTTTGCTAATTCTCTAGTTGGAGAAATAACAATTGCTTGTAATTGTTTTAATTGAAAGTTCAAATTATTAAGAATAGGAATAATAAAGCAATGAGTTTTTCCTGAACCTGTCATCGATTTAACTATTAAATTTTTATCTTTTAACGCTCTTGGAATAACTAGTTCTTGAATTTGACTCGCTGTCGTATAACCTAACTTTTCTAACGCATCAATTAAGTCTTCTTTTAAATTAAAACTTTTAAAATTCATATTTCCTCCTCCATTATTATATTTATTTTTTAATCTTAAATAAACTCAAACGTGTTAAAATATGAGCATGAAAGTAGAACTTTTAAAAAATTCTGGATATTGTTTTGGAGTTAAAAATGCGATTGATATTGCTATCAATGCAAGAAAAAAATATCCAAACAAAAAAATATATGTGCTAGGTATGTTAATTCATAATAATTATGTTGTAGACATCTTGAATAAATACGGCATAGAAACGCTTGATGTTTCTCTTAATGAATATCAAGAAGCTATTAAAAACTTAGAATGTGGTTCTGTAATTATTTTTTCCGCACATGGTCATGATATAAATCTTGATAAAATTGTCGAAGAAAAAAAGCTAATTAAAATTGACGCTATTTGTCCGATGGTACAACAATGTATGAAATTAATTTTAGATGCTTTAAATAAAAATCAAAAGATAATATACATAGGAATTAAGAATCATCCTGAAACAAATGCAATGTTATCTATTAATAAAGATATTATATTTATAGATTATAAATTACCAATTTATAACCAAATAAATACTAATGATAGTTATTTTTGCATTAATCAAACAACATTGAGTTTTATTGATTTATATAAAATACATAACGATTTAAAAAAAATTACAAACAAAATTACTATCGCGGATGAAATTTGCAAATTCACTCGCAATCGCCAAGAAGAAATATTAAATTTGCCAAAAAATGTTGATGGAATCGTTGTTGTTGGCTCTAAAAAATCTTCTAATACAATGCGGTTATACGAGATGTGCTTAAATAAATATTCAGACTGTACAATATTATTTGTTCAAGACGAAAAAGAAGTCAATTTAGATAAATTAAAAAACTTGCACCACATAATTGTTTTAGGCGGTACAAGTTGTCATATCAATCAATTAGAAAATATTAAAAATTTTATATTAAATAACGTAAGGTAATTTTTCATGATCAACAATTAATATTTCTAATTTTTCATCTATTTTTAGCAATATTTCTTTTAGTCTAGGCATGAATATTTTTTCGATTTCGTGCGGTAAATCTAAATAGCAATAATTATTGTTAATAATGTCTCTACGAACATGATGTGGTGCATCACCAGAAATATACATATCAGCGTTTTCTTCTTTAGCAATTTGCCAACTTCTTGAGCCACCACCTGCAATCAAAGCAATTGTATTAATGATTTTGTCATTATCATTACAAACTAGTAAACCATAATCAACATCAAATGCTTTTTTTATTTGTTTAGATAACTCTAATGCACTTAAAGGATGATTTAAATTTGCTATACACATCATTGAATCAATACTACTTCTATGGATATTTTTAACATCTAAAAGCCTAATTAAAGTATCATTCATCCCGCCTTTTCCAGCATCAAAATTAGTGTGCATGCTATAAATAGGAACATTTAATGACAACATTTCATCATATAGTCTTTTTTTAATCAAATCATTTTTTAACACATAACTTTTTCTTCCATAAATAAAAGGATGATGAGTAAATACAATATCTGGTTTAAATGATTTGACATATGGCAATACTTCATCATCAAAATCTAAACAAATTAAAACTTTATTTGTGTCATTTTTTAACTTACCACACATCAGTCCAACATAATCATGATATTGTCTAGCAATTTTTTTGGGGAAATATTTGCTAAGTTTAATTAACAAACTATTTGTTTTCATTTTAAAATATTGTTAAGAACATTCCTTTCTTTTTTTAAATTTGTTTTTCTATAAGAAGATAAACTCTTAATAGTTAACAATTTATCAATTACTTCTAATCTTTTTTGATACTTTTGAATGAATAATACTGGCTTATTTTTAACAAGAATCGGACCATATTTTAATTCTACATCGTTATAAATTTTAGTTTTGTCAGTTTTTTGAAATTTTATTATTTCATAATAAACTTTATTTTCTAAAACAATATCTTCATCGATGATTTTATAATTTAAATTCGCGATAGTTTTTCTAATAAAAGCATTATCATTATGTGCATCGATAATAATATATTCAATTTGATCTAATTTTTTTGCATTGTCTAATAATATTTTAGCAATAAGATGACCGCCCATCCCAGCTAAAACAAGCGTATTAACATCCTTAGCTAGTTTTTCAAGACCATCGCTAAAAGATATGTTGATATTTGGATAATCTTTGGTAGCCAATTCAAGTCTTTTATAAGGTCCTTTTTTGTTCTCGTTAGCGTAAGCGTGACTAACTTTATGATTTTCAATCAAAGAAATAATTAATTTTCCATGATCAGCACCAATATCTTTTACAACACTGCCATCATCGATAAAATCATATATTTTTTGTAAACGTTTCGATAACTTAATCATAATTAAACTTTATCAGTATAGTCCCCTAATTTTTTTGCACGAGTTGGATGACGCAATTTTCTAATTGCTTTTGCTTCAATTTGACGAATTCTTTCTCGCGTAACTCCAAATTCTTTTCCAACTTCTTCAAGCGTTCTTGGTCGATTATCATCCAATCCATAACGTAGACGTATGACTCTTTCTTCACGATCAGTTAAATCTTTTAAAATATTGTACAATTCTTCTTTTAAAAGTTGACGTGTTGCAAAATCATTTGGTGATACAGATTCTTTATCCTCAATAAAATCTCCTAAATGTGAATCATCTTCTTCACCAATTGGAGTTTCTAAAGACACTGGATCCATTGCAATTCTTTGAATTTCACGTATTTTTTTAGGAGATAATAATCCATCCATCGCATCAGATAATTCCTCTGCGGTTGGTTCGCGCCCAAAATCTTGTACTAACTGACGTTGAGTTCTTGTCATTTTATTTATTGTTTCGACCATATGAACAGGAATTCTAATTGTTCTAGCTTGGTCAGCGATTGCTCTTGTGATAGCTTGTCTTATCCACCACGTTGCATATGTTGAAAACTTATATCCTTTAGTGTAATCAAACTTATCAACAGCTTTCATCAAACCAAGGTTTCCTTCTTCTATCAGATCTAAAAACTGAAGTCCTCGTCCAACATAATGTTTTGCAATATTTACTACAAGACGCAAATTAGCGTTTATTAATCGTTCTTTTGCTTCTTCGTCATGTTCAAGAATTCTTTGTGCTAAAATAGGTTCTTCTTCTGGTTTTAATAATTCAAATTTTCCAATTCCTTTTAAATATAATTTGACAGAATCGTTTACTCGAACATCGCCGGCCATGATCGAATCAAAGTGATCAGCACTAGAAATTTCTTCGTCTTCATCGCTCATTTCATCACTTTCTAAAAAATCATCATCGAGATTGTCTTCATCTAACTCGATATTGCTATCGTCGATTTCTTCTTCGACTTCTTCTTCGTCAGTGGAAACTTCAACATTATTCTCTCTAAAAAAATTGATTAAATCATCAATAAGAGAATCATCCATGTCGTATTTACTTAATGCATCATATATTTCACTTTGGTCTAAATAATTGTCGTTTTCTTTTGCTTTTTTTAATAATTCTTGCTTAATTTCATCCACGCTTGATATTTCTTTAAGCAATACTGGCGACTTTTTTTCTTTTTTTGGTGATTTTGTAGAAGTTTTTTCTACAGTTTTTTCTTTTGTTCTAGCCATTTTATTTCCTCCTATTTTAATCTTTTTGTATTTTTTTATTCCAGTCGGTAAGAATTCTTGCTTTATCTTCTGGAGATTTATCTTTTAACATTTTCTCTAATGTCTTTTTTCTATATAATTTGTTTTTTTCTTCATTAATTGTATTAAGAATCGTTTCTAAATAATCATTATCAACCGTTTCTTGATGATTTGGTTCAAAAGAAATATTAGTTATTGTTTTTATTAATTCTTCATTGTTTTTGTCTTGCTTTATTTCGATACTGCTGAGAAGATTGCTCACACTAATCGAATTATTTTGGTGATAATAATCAAGAATATAATCCGCGATACGACGATACATATCGTTATAAAATGATTCGATCCTCGTTTCATAAAATTCAATAGCGTTAACATCTTTTAACATGTAAAAAAGTATTTCTTTTTCTGCTAGATTGAATTTGCGTAACAAACGTTTTTCGGGATGAAAATTAGACACAATTTTATCAGGATCGTATTCTTTTTCTAGGCGTGCTTGATTAACCATCTTTCGAATTGAATCAGCGTTAAATCTGCTAACTTTTGCAAGTTTTAAAATATAGTCATCAAATTGTAGACTAGATTTACAATTTAATAAAATTGGAAGAAAATGCTTAATTAGATTTTCGCGATCTTTTATTGTTGATAATTGTGATGTATTTTCGTAATAATCGATTATAAAATCACTCCTGGTGAGAAGATCTTTTAAATATAATCTTAATGTTTCCTCCCCGTGATTGGATAATATTTCATCACAATCTTTACCAAAATTTTTCTTTTTGACAAAACGGCAATTGACATCATTGTTTTTCAAAAGATTAATGATACGCATTTGGCCCATTTGTCCAGCTTCATCTCCATCTAGACAAAATCTAATCTCGACCCCTAATGATCTTAACATATTCAAATGTTGAGAAGTAAACGCTGTCCCCATTAATGCAACAACACTTGTAATGTTTATTTTTTCTAAAGCAAAAACATCCATAAAACCTTCAACCACGTAAACATAGCCATATTTTTTAGCATCATTTTTAGCGTTATTAAAGTTATATAATACGTTGCTTTTATGAAATAGCATTGTTTCTGGCGAATTAATATATTTTGGAGAAGCATCATCTTGTAAATATCGACGAGACGAAAAACCAATAACTTGCCCATTTTCGTCACAAATTGGAAAAATTATTCTACCTTGATTTAAATCGGAATATATGTTGTTATTCCCACTTGCTATGCCAATTAACTCCATAGAACGATATGAATGTCCTTTGCTAAGTAAATATTTGCAAGTGTTAACACCATCTTTAAAAGAATAACCGATTAAAAATTTCTTTCGGAATTTCTCATCAATTCCCCTGTTATTCAAATAATTTAAAGCGTCTTGCCCTTCATTTGTGTTTAAACCATACTGATAATATGTTGTTAAATCATTAATGCAATTTTCTAGACTTTCAATTTGTGGATTTTTAGCTTTTGCAACTACTTTTTCTTTTAATCTTGGATCATCATATCCAGACAAATATGCAACTTTTTGCATAGCTTGAAAAAACGAGATGTGTTCATAAAGTTCTACAAATTTAATTGCATTACCACCTGTTCCACATACAAAACACTTAAAAATCTGTTTGGATTTAGAAATTTGCATTGATGGATTGTTGTCATCATGAAACGGACAAAGAGCAACATATTCTCTTCCTTTTTGTATTACATCAATGTATCGCGAGATAATATCAACAATATCACAATGTTTTAAAACATCATTAATAAGGCTTTGATCAAAAGGCATTATTTACTCCTAAAAAAACACTTTAACTGAAAAATAATTAACTAAATCTTTAATTGGCAAACGAATTTGTTGCATGGTATCTCTGTCACGTATAGTAACACAATTGTCCTCTAATGTATCAAAATCAACAGTTAAGCAAAATGGCGTTCCAATAGCGTCTTGACGGCGATATCTTTTTCCAATACTTCCAGTTTCATCATAAACTATAGAAAAATATGTTCTTAAGATCGCTTCAATTTCATGAGCTTTTTCTTCTAGTTTTTTTACCAAAGGCAAAACAGCAATCTTATAAGTTGCAATACTTGGATGTAAGTGCATGACAACACGTGTTTCACCATTTTCTAAAACTTCTTCATCGTAAGCATCACAAAGTGTCATTAAAATCAAACGATCTAAACCAACACTAGGTTCAATACAATATGGAATATATTTTTCGTTTGTCAATGGATCTAAGTATTCTAATGATTGTTTTGAATATTCCATGTGCCTTTTCAAATCATAGTCAGTTCGATCAGCAATGCCCCAAATTTCACCCCATCCGAAAGGAAATTCGTATTCTATATCAGAAGTAGCCTTGCTATAAAAAGCTAGTTCGTCTTGTTCGTGATCGCGGAAACGAAGATTATCAGCGTTTATTCCCAAGGATAAAACAAAATTAAAGCAATATTTTTTCCAATAATCAAACCATTTTAAATCTGTTCCTGGTTCGCAGAAAAATTCCATTTCCATTTGAGAAAATTCTCTTGTTCTAAAAGTGAATTGTCCTGGAGTAATTTCATTTCTAAACGACTTACCAATATTACATATGCCTATTGGCAACTTTCTTCTAGCAGAACGTAAAACGCTTTTAAAATCAACAAACATTCCTTGTGCGGTTTCTGGTCTTAAATAAACCACACTGGAAGAATCTTGCGTTACTCCGATATGAGTTTTAAACATCATATTGAATTGGCGTATCTTTGTAAAATCGTGTTTCCCGCAAATAGGACACTTGACATCATGAGAAGAAATAAAATCATCCATTTCTTCATTGCTCATTTTATTTACATCGACATCTTTAAATTGATTTGCGATTAATTCATCAGCACGATGTCTAGATTTACAATTTTTACAATCAATTAAAGGATCGTTAAATCTATTGACGTGTCCTGTAGCTTCCCAAACGCGTGGATTCATTAATATTGCCGCATCGATTCCAACATTCGTAGAAGATTCTTGGACAAATTTTTTCCACCACATTTTAGAAATATTATTTTTAATTTCTACACCAAGTGGACCATAATCCCAAGTATTTGAAAGTCCACCATAAATTTCTGAACCAGGAAAGAAAAACCCACTTGTGATAAGGTGGGTCGTAATTTTATCAAAACTAAATTTGTTAGCCATAATCTACCTCCGACACGCCTAGGCGCGCGACAAGCAAACATTATATTTAATTATATACATTTTGTCAACCCATTATAAGTGTTATTATTTTTATGTTTTACTTGAATAGAAGTTGATAATTTTTAATTTTAATTGAAAATGATTCCTCGATAAATTTAATCATAACATCTAAAATCATAAAAAAATCTTTATCACCGATTGTAAAATTATTTTTAGCTGATAAAAAGTTTTTAAAAACATTATAAAAAATTATAAGTTGTTCTTTGCTATATTTTGTATATATGCCTTTGTCAAAACAGTTTTTGCATATAAAACCACCATCAGATAACGAAAAAGAGACTATGTTTTGTTTATTATGGCATATACAACATTCGTCAATAGAAATCGCAAATCCAGCAATTTTTAATATTTTAGCTAAAAGAGATAATATATATGTTTCTTTATTCGAATTATTTTTTATAGCGCTGAGTGTATATAACAACTCACTAAAAATTTGACATCTTTCTTCATCTGATAAACATCTTTTTATAACATCAGCCAGAATCATTACATAAATAATGTCATTAAAATCGTTCATTATTTGCATTGGAGAAAAAATCAAATTTGCACTTTTTACCGATTGATAGTTATTTCTTTTTGACACTGAAATATCAATATCAGCGTAAGTTAAAGGGTTATTTAAAAAAGAGATTTTGCTTTTATTTGAAAATAATCCTCGTGCAATAAGTGTGTAACTATTTTCCGCATTAAAACAAGTCAAAATAGCGTCATTATCTTTATATTGAGAAATATTAATAATTACTAATTTCATATTTTAATAATTTGAATTTTTGGTGTATCCAAATTGCTTTAAGATAGTGTTTTTATTCCGCCAATCCCTAATTACTTTTACATATAAATTTAAAATTACATGTGTTTGTAATATTTTTTCTAGTTCTTTTCTAGAGCGCATTCCTATATTTTTAATCATTGTTCCATTTTTTCCAATTACAATTCCTTTTTGGCTATCTTTTTCAACAATGATTAATGCATCAATATCGATTTTGGTTTCTAATTCTTTAAAATTTTCTATTTCGACTGCTAGAGAATGCGGAACTTCTTTATCTAATAAAATCAAGGCTTGTTCTCTTATAATTTCTTTGGCTTGAAAACGAAGATCGCGATCAGATAATTGATCTTCAGGATAATAAAAAGGACCTTCTGGCAATATTTCTATTATGTTTTTAATCAAATCATCAACATTAAAATTTTTAATAGCAACAGTTTCAATTACTTTTGCGTTAGGGAAATAAGACAAATACTTCTTTTTTAAGTTATTAATTTTAATTATGTTAGTTAAATCAATTTTATTAAATATTAAAAAAAGTGGAATTTGACTATTTATTTTATTTGATGTTAATAACTGTTCATCTAATTCATCAAAATCTTTGCTAGAATCTACAATATATAAAATAGCATCAACATCTTTAAAACTATTTAGTGCCATATTGTTCATTTCATCACCTAGTTTAAAATGTGATTTATGTATGCCTGGTGTATCGACAAAAACAATTTGGCTATCTTTTTCAGTATAAATTCCTTTGATATTGTTTCTAGTTGTTTGACTTTTATTTGTTACAATAGAAATTTTTGTTTGCAAAATTGCATTTAACAAAGTAGACTTGCCTACATTTGGTCTTCCTATGATTGCTACAAAACCCGATTTCATTATTAATTTAAATCCTCACTAGAAAAGGCAAAAGGTAATAATTCATCCACTGTTACTGCTTTTATAGCATCATTTAAATTTGCCATAATAACTTTTGCATCTTTTGGCATTAATTCACTAATTACTTGGCGACAAGCACCGCATGGTGCACAAATATCAGGAGTATTCGCAACAATTGCTAAAGCCACAAAATCATTTTTCCCTTTTCCATTTAACATAGCGTTGTAAATAGCATTTCTTTCAGCACACATTGAAAGTGGGTAAGACGAATTTTCAATATTTGCTCCTAAATAAACGCTGCCATCATTACACAATAATGCTGCACCTACTGCAAATTTCGAATATGGTGAGTAAGATAACTTGCGGGCTAATTTAGCTCTTTCGACTAGTTCTTTGTTGTCCATTGTTTTTCTCCTTATAAAAATTTAAGATTTCTTTTTGAAGAGGAAACATAATTTCTTCTTCTTTTTTTGTCATATGATCAAATCCTAAAAGATGTAACAAGCCATGAATAAATAAAAATATCATTTCGTCAGTAAAACAATGACCATATTCAATAGCTTGTTGTTTGGCTTTATCATATGATATGTAAATTTCACCAAGAATGATTTTTTCTTTTCTTTTATAAAGTGTAGAAAAATCATGTTTATCATCTAAAAAGGCAAACGAAATTACATCGGTCTCTTTGTCGATTTTTCGATATTCACGATTAATCGCATGAATATAGTCATTATCAACAATAGCGACACTAAGATATATATCGGCTTTAATCTTTAATTTTTTAAAAGTAATATCCATTATTTCAAGATATTTTCTTTTGAACCGATTGTACTGCTTTTTAAATGAACTAAAATCTAATTCCATCCTTGGAAATTTATTTTAACACACAAAATATTAATTTCAAAGTCTAGACCAAATAATCAAAACAACTTTATAATATTTTTAAATATTAACGACCAAAGGTAGTTTCATTATAAAGAGTTGTTACACCATCACTTGCCATAATAAGAACGTAAGTATAATAATTTTTGCTATTCCAATTGATTGGAATTAAATGAAGTTTGATTACTTTGTTAGCTAACTTTTCAACCCAACCATAATTTGAATCGCCATTATTTGTGTATAAACGAACAGATGAAGAACCATCTTCACTTTTGATTTTTACATTTGTATAGTGCTGTGCACGTTCAAATTCGACAATAGCATTAACTTCATATAATTCAAATGAATGATCAATTGTGACATCTAAATTATATAGTTCGCTCACACTAGCCTTTTTAATAGCGTTTTTACTATATTCATGTTCTCCATATAAATTTTGGATTAGTACAGCATTTCTTAAACAAATTGTTCCTTTTGTATTTCCTGCTTCGCCATAATTATATTTTTCTCCTTTAAAAATAACTTCATTACCTTGTGCGATATCTTTCATGATTTCATCTGTTGTAATAATAGCTAAAACACCTGTCTCATCAACAAGCATAAAACCTTTATTTAAGGCGTGAGGATAACTCCCTGCTGCTATACCACGAACAGTATATGTTTCACCATAATTACCTTCAATAACTTCTTCAATGGTCGATGTTTCTATATCACCGATATCTTCACCTTTGATAGTTAAAGTGCGTGTTGCTTGATAGTTATTGTAAGTAGCGTTCATAGTAATAACTGACTCACCTTCAATTCCAGTCCAGTGGAATTTCAATTCGTTATTTTCTTCTGTTATCGTAAAAATATTATTATTAGATGAAGAATAAGAAATGTTTACTCCTGAAAAGTTTAAAATGTCATTATTAACAGTTTGTATCAGACTAATTGCAGGATCGCTTTGATATTTTTCGTTAAATTGATTAATCACATAATAATCTAAGGCAAATTCAGGAAATTGTTCTTCAGGCATCGTATAGGAATCACTTATTATGTCGACAAGCATGAAACGATAAAGCGTTCCACTAGTATCACATTTTGCATTCAATGCCGTAATATATAGTGTACATAGTTTCCCATCATATTCTAACAATTCATCATCAAGTTCATTTCCATTATTATTAGTGTAAATATACGAACCAGTTCCATCAAAATCATTTATATAATAATTAATAAATCCAGTCCCCTGTTGACGAATAATTTGTGCATTTACTTTGTAAACCAAACTAGTTATATCATTTTCTACTGGAATATTAAGTAGATTTTTAACAGTTGTTTCTTCAACCCAAGACATTGGTAAACTATGGACTTGATTATCGTTTTCAATAACGGAAGCATTGCCGATTTGATTTGCTCCTTTATAGCCAAATTTTTGTGCAGAAGAAACTTCATCTTCCAAAATCCAATAATCCTTGATACCTTGGATAGTAACTTTATTTCCAACACTTACTTTACTAGCATCACTAGTAAAAATATATATCGACGACTTTTCATCTACTAATATAAATCCAGCAGGAGAATATCCTCCCCCTAAACGAATAGATGCGACATATCCTTTTAAAATGACACCAATTCCATTGTCGAGTTTTCGAGCTTCTTCGATTGTATAATTTTCATATGTAACAGGAGGATGCTGTTGAACTTTATGTTCGATTAACCAAGCATTTTTCATCTCGATAGTGCCTTTATAATTAGCGATTACACCATAAAGAATTACTTCATCGCCTTCGACGGGTTTGTCGATGAAACTGTCATATCGAATTGAACCATCAAAATTATACAAACCATAAATATAAAGTTCGCCAGTATCATCGGCGATTGTCATATTTCCATAAGTGGTATTGTCAATATTTTGAATTGTCCCAGAAACATAATATTTTTCACTTGTTCCATCACTTGGAGCGTTTTGACCAATTTCTAAAGCTTCGCTAATAGAAATAATGTCGTATTTTTGAGAAGATGTGGTAGTTATAGAAGAATTAAGTGTAGATGAATCACCTTGATTAATCAAACTACTAGATGAAGAAGATGTAGGACCACATGAAGACATGATAAGTCCAAATAAAGAAAGAATAAAAAAAGCAAATTTGAAATGTTTTATATTCTTCATAATTTAACCTCCGCTTTATCTTAACTTTTCATTGCTAAGAAAAAAAGATGTTAACGGAATTTTTTTCTTACGTTGTATAAAATTTATTCATCAATATAATTAAGCATATTTAAAATCAAACAGTAATTGGTGTTTGATTTAATTTGTTCGCTTTTTATTTGAATTATAACTTCAAATTGCTTTTTGAAAAATATTAATAAAACACTGTAAAATACTATAAACGGAATACTAAATGCATTATTTATTAAAAGACTAATTGTCACTAACAATACAATTAATCCGGTGATAATAGATTGTATAAACAAATATTTTGCGGCAATTTTATAAGAGAGATTAGATAATCTTTTAAGATCTAAAAAAGAATAATCTACGTCTAACATATTTTTTTCTTTTAAAGCAATGTGTTTTGCTTCCTTTAAAAAAATATTTTTTATAAATGCAACGTTTATAAAACTAACTAGCATTGTAAAAAATATAAAATATATGCTGAAGACATTATTTAAAAGTAATAATAAAACTATAAAACTTGACAATAAAAAGCTAGAGAAAAAATTAGGCCAAATAGAAACACTATCTTTTTTATATTTTTGAAATTTGCTAAAAAAATCTTTTTTATATTCGCTTTTAATTCGATAAAAATTTTTAAAATTTTCATCAACTTTTTTTAATAAAAATATCATCATAATACGATATATTGCCTCAAATATAAAAGCTGAAATAAAAAGTATAATCGAAACATATATAAAATTATAATTATCTATAAAATAAAGTGCTAAAAAACTACTAATAATAGATAATATACGCGATAAAACTGCAAATACTGTCCTAAATTTCACATTATTTTTTCTGACCAAAAAATAATCTTTTTTGACTATCTTTTCACTATAATTTAAAATACATAAAATCGTTTTATCCCAAATTGAATAAAACTTTTTATAACTCATTTTATATTTACCATAGTTTGGATCTAATATCGTTAAAAATAATTTATGTTTTTTTACTAATACTAAATGCTTTTGATTATTTAATGATAAACATGCTAAAAACATTTTATCTTTAAATTGTTTTAAATCTTTTGCTTCATTAAATGCAATTCCGTTTAAAAATAATCCAAAGTCTTTGGCTTTTGTAATTAATTCATAATAAGAATATTTTTCTTTATTCAAATCTTGTTTTAAATATAAATATTTTTTATCTTTATAAATATTTGCTAATAAATTTTTTAAAGTGGCAAATCCGCAATCTGATTCATTTAATTGTTTTATAAAATACATAAAAAAGCACTCCTTAATTACCTATAGGTAATCTTTTTAAGAAGTGCTAATTTTTTTTATACAATATTTAAATTATTTTTTTCCTTGTCGCATAGATTTAAATTGCATTAACAAGTCTTTTTCATTTCTTTTAAGCGAAGTTGGTATAATAATCTTAACATTAACATATTGATCACCAGGTTTTTGTGTTTTTAAATCTTTAACACCATAGCCTCGCATTCTTAATGTTGTGTTTGGTTGGGTTCCAGATGGGATAGTCAAAATCTTTTTACCATAAACTGTATCAACTTCGATGTCTTCTCCAAGAGCAGCATCAACCATTGAAATTGGTAAATCAATATAAATGTCATTTCCATTCCTTGTAAATATTGGATGTTTTTTTACATCCATTTGAACGTATAAATCCCCATTTGGTCCACCATTTCTGCCACGTTCTCCTTTTCCATTGACACGAATTTGTTGACCATTATTAATACCAGCAGGAATGTGTATTTTTAAATCAATCTTACTTCTAACATATCCTTTACCATTACATTTAGAACATGGGTTAGAAATTATTTTTCCACTTCCACCACATGTTGGACAAACATCTTGCGTCTCAACAACACCAAATAATGATCTTTTTTGTGTTCTAATATATCCTCTACCATTACATTGAGGACAAGTTTTAACATCGTTTGGCGTTTTAGCACCTGTACCATTACAATCTGGACATGGCATATCATATGTATAAGGAATCGATACATCTTTTCCGTTTATTGTGTCCATAAAATCAATAGTTAAGCGCATGACAACATCGCTTCCTCTTGTCGGACCGCTAGAAGAACGTCTAGAACTTCTTCCGCCGCCAAAAAAACTAGAAAAAATATCCCCTATATCAATCCCTTCATCACCAAATGGATTTCCTGAGGCAAAACCCTGGCTAAAACCACTGAAAGGATTACCTTGTCCGGGATTTGTTCCTGCTTGATCAAATGCGGCAAAGCCAAATTGATCATAGGCAGCACGTTTTTTATCATCATATAAAATGTCATAGGCTTCTTGGACTTCTTTAAATTTTGCTTCATCGCCAGTTTCTTTGTTGTCTGGATGATATTTTTTTGCTAATTTACGATATGAACTTTTAATTTCATCTTTACTAGCACTTTTTTTAACCCCAAGACATTCATACAAATCTTTTTTTTGTGCCATAACGTTCTCCTTTCTTTAAAATACATTTAGAAAGGGGCGAATGCCCCTTTCATATTTATAATTTTTAGGCTTGACCATCGCTATTGCCATCAACAACATCATCAGGGTTACTGCCAGGAGTACCGCTTTGTCCGTTGTTGGTGTTGTTGTTAGCGTTAGCTTGAGCATTCGCCATATAAGCCGCGGCTTGTTCTAATTCATTAATACGATTTTTTAAAGTCTCAATATCATTGTTATCAAGAGCGGTTTTTAATTCATCACGCAATTTTTCGGTTTGTTCTTTTTGAGCTGGATCAATGCTATCACCTTTTTCACGTAATGCAGCGTCAATATCGTTGATATAACTTTCAGCTTTGTTTTTCAATTCAACTTCTTCTTTACGCTTTTCATCGGCTTCACGATTTTCTTCGGCTTCTCTTACCATACGATCGATATCTGCTTTAGACAATCCACTAGAACCTGAAATAGTTATATTTTGCTCTTTTTGTGTGTCAAGATCTTTTGCGGATACTTTTACGATACCATTAACATCAATCGAGAAGGTAACTTCTATGCGTGGCTCACCACGACGTGCAGGTTTAATACCAGTTAATTGGAAATGACCAAGCAATTTGTTGTCATGAGCCATTGGTCTTTCACCTTGATAAACAGAGATGTCAACAGCAGGTTGATTATCAGCAGCAGTCGAGAAAACTTGTGATTTAGTTGTTGGAATTGTGGTATTACGAGAAATTAATGGTGTCATAACTCCACCTAAAGTTTCAATACCTAAAGTCAATGGGGTGACATCTAATAACACAACATCTTTGACATCGCCACTGACAACACCACCTTGAATGGCTGCACCAATTGAAACAGCTTCATCAGGATTAACAGATAAGTTTGGAGTTTTACCAGTTAAGTTTTTAACTAATTCTTGAACAGCAGGCATACGAATTGAACCGCCAATCAATAAAATTTGGTTTAAATCATTCGCAGTTAATTTAGCATCACTTAATGCTCTTCTAACTGGTTGTTCACAACGTTTTAATAAATGTTTTGTTAATTCTTGGAATTTGGCTCTTGTTAATGTAGTTTCAAAGTTAATAGGACCATTATTTGACATTCCAATAAATGGTAATGATATTGTTGTTTCTAATGAACTAGACAATTCGATTTTGGCTTTTTCAGCAGCATCTTTAAAACGTTGAAGTGCCATCTTATCATTTAATTTGATACCATTTTGTTCTTCAATTTGAGCTTTAATCCAATCGGCTACTACAGCATCCCAGTCATCACCACCTAAATGGTTGTCACCAGATGTTGAAATAACTTCAAATGTTCCATCACCAATATCAAGAATAGAAACATCAAATGTACCACCGCCTAAATCAAAAACGAGAATTTTTTCTGATTTATCAGTGTCAATACCATATGCTAAAGCCGCTGCGGTTGGTTCATTAATGATTCTAACGACATCCAATCCAGCAATTTGACCAGCGTCCTTTGTTGCTTGACGTTGTGCATCGTTAAAATATGCTGGGACAGTAATTACTGCTTTATCAACTTTTTGACCAATATTTTCTTCTGCATAGCGTTTCATGTATGAAAGAATTTTTGCAGAAATTTCTTGTGGGGTAAAATCTTTATTCAAACAACCAATATGAACTTTTTCTAATGTTCCCATTTTACGTTTAATAGATGATACAGTATCAGGGTTAGTAACTGCTTGTCTTTTTGCAGCATTACCAACAATTTCTTCACCGCTTGGTTTAAATGCCACAACACTTGGTGTAGTATTTGTACCTTCTGGGTTTGGAATGACCTTTACTTTACCATCTGCTTGAAGATAACTCACAACTGAGTTAGTTGTACCTAAGTCGATACCTAAAATAATTTCTTTTGCCATAATAATTTCCTCCTATATTAAGCTTGTGGTTTTTCTTCGCTTATATTTTCTTTGTTTTCTTTTGGTAGCGGTTTTTTACTTACCACTACATTGGCGTGTCTTATAATACGATCATGAAGTTTAACAGCAACACAATAGACTTGCATTACTCGATTTTCTTCACCATCGGATTCAACAGTATCAATTGCATTCATAATGTTAGAATCAAACTTATCACCAATATTGGGCTTTATTTCATTGACTCCTTCGCTTTCTAAAGCTTGCATCATGTTTTTATATATATATTCAAATCCAGTCAAATAATTTAACATCGCTTGATCTTTTGGCTTTGTTTGCAAAGCTAGATTGAAACTATCAATAACTGGTAACAATTTTTCCAAAAAACCTTCACTTCGATATCGCAAGGCGTTTGAATAATCTTTTTGAAGACTATTGCGTAAATTTTGCGTATCAGCGTATGCACGATAATAATCGTTTTTCCATTTTTCTACTTCTTGTTTTAATTGTTCGATTTCTTCGTTTTTTTTCGCTAATTTTTCTTTAAAGGCTTTTTTTCCAATAATTTCGTTTGTATTAGAAACAGTTTCATCAGATTTAACAGTGTTTTCGTTAACATTTGTTTTATTTTCTTTTTCCATATCAACTATTCCTCCTTTTTGTAGCGTTCTTGCAATTGCTTGACTAGAAATTCGAGTGCGGACAATGCTTTATCATAATCCATTCTTTTTGGACCCACTAGTGCGATAGTTCCTTCTGGAATATCAGATATCTTAAATTTAGTAGATATTATAGAAACATCAGGGCTATCCTCAACATTTGTGCCAATATGAATTACGATATTGCCTTCTTTATAATCGCTTTGCGAATTATCCGCTCTATTTTTTAAGTCTTTTGGAGAGTCTAAAAGACGAATTAATTTTTTCATAGAATCTGCATTACTTGCAAATTCTGGCTGATTGAATAATTCATTTTGACCATAAAGTGTTAATCGATCATTTGCAAATCTTATAAACGCTTCCATAAGAGCTTTATATAAAACATCATGATTGACAATATAATCACTCAAAATGGGTTTTAATGCTTCCATCTTGTCTAAAAGATTACATATTGGTGTTCCTTTTAAACGCTCATTTAACAAATTCAAACAAGACTTCAAATCATCCATACTAATGTTGCTATCTATCACAAAAGTACGATTTTGAACAAATCCTTGATTTGTCACAAACACTGCACTGGCACTTGTCTCAGAAAGCGGTATTAATTGAATTGACGCTAATTTTTCTTGATTAACATCTGGTCCTAATACCACACTAGCTAAATTAGTCATGTGAGAGAGAATTTGACAAGATGAGCGAATAATTTCATCGATGGATTTGCTTTTTTCCTTGAAAATATCCTCCACCATAATTTTAAAATCATCATCAACATTTCTATCTCTTAGATATTCACAATAAAAGCGATATCCTTCAGCACTTGGAATGCGTCCGCTGGAAGAATGCGTTTTTTCTAAAAAACCCAATTGTTCAAGAGCATACATTTCATTCCTAATCGTTGCACTAGAATATTTCAAATGATATTCTTCAATTAAGGTTTTGCTACCAACAGGCTGAGCGGTCTTTACAAAATGCTCAACAATATATTTGAGAATTTGATCGCGCCTATTAAGTGTCATGTTTCCCTCCTTTGGCACTTGCTTTTTCTAAGTGCTAAAAATTATTATATACGATAAAATAGCACTGTCAATAAAAAAGTGCTAATTTTTAAAAAAATTTCTTTATTTTATTTATAAAATAATTTTTCTATTTTTAATAACAATTCGCTAACAATATCGTCTAAAATCATCATGCCACTATAAGTAAGCGATATGCGTTTATTTGTATTGTGTAAGTACTTACGATTTTTCAATTCATTTAAAAAATGTTCAATTATATTAATATCAAAATGAAATTTATTTTTGAATTCGTTTTTATTAAAACCTTCTTTTAGACGTAGTTTTAGCATTAAATAATAAGTTAAATCATCTCTAATATCTACTAATTCTTCACTATATTTATACTGATTTAAAAAATATTTCACAATATTGTTTGTATTTTTATATCTTATATTCCCTATATATCCAGACGCCGATAATCCGATTCCATAATATTGTTGATCGTTCCAATAAGTTAAATTATGTTTGCTTTTGTAACCTTTTTTTGCAAAGTTTGAAACTTCATAATGAATATATTTATTATTTTTTAAGGTTTTATGAATATAATCAAAATAATTACGCAATGTGTCATCATCAAGCGGTTTATAACCTTGATTATACAATTTGGTGTGTTCTTCAACTAAAAGACTATAATAAGAAATATGTTCTACATCTAGCTTTATTGCTTCATTAAGATCTTTTTTTATATCATCTAGTGTTTGATTTTTATAACCATAAATTAAATCTATATTAATATTTTTAAATCCAATATCACGTGCTTTGGATATGATACTTTTTAATTGCGCGTTTGTGTGCTTTCGATTTAATTCGCACAAAATGTCTGGATTAAATGTTTCAACACCTAACGATAATCGATTTACTCCAAATGAATATAATAATTTTAGTTTTTTAACATTTAATGATTCTGGATTTGCCTCAAAAGTTATTTCTTTTGCAATTTTTAGGTAATCTTTAAATATTAATAAAAGTTTTTTTATTTGAGAATATGTTAAAGAAGAAGGCGTTCCACCTCCAAAATAAATTGTTTTTATCTCGTTTTTATTAATATTGTATGATAAAAATTCTTGCTTTAAACTTTTTAAATATTTATCTACCCAATCTTTGCGATAAATAAATTTGCTAAAATCACAATATGTGCATATATTGCTGCAAAAAGGTATGTGAATATATAAACTTTCAATCTTATTATTTCTTTGGTTTATCTTCATCAGATTTATAATTTTGAATATCTTGACTTAATTTTTCGTCGTCAATTGGTTCTAAAACACGATTTAATTCTTCTTGCACCGCTTTTTCTTCATCAATTTTCTTTTCTTCTTGTTTTAGTTTTAGATGAAGAACTTTATAAATAATTAAGGCCACCGCTGCGATAACAATAGCACAGCCAAGAATTATCAAAAATATCGCAATTGGATCGTTTATAGACATTAACATATTAATCATCATAATATTTATTCCTACTTTCTTTTAATTGGTGTATATACTTTTTTATTTTTTACCATTTCTTGACGATAATAGCCAAGTTTTGCTAATAAATCCATTGAAGTACGTGCTGTTTCATATGCACATCCTAATTCTTTTTTATATTGTCCAATAGTGTATCTTTTTCCTATTGTACAATGACGAACATAAAAATATGCTTGGCCATGTTTTAACTGCGGATCGCTTTCTAAAAGATTTTCTTCTAATCTTTGCAAATCCTTTTCACTTAATGTAGGCGGCAAAACAGATATTGCTAATCCTTGATATAATTCATTATTTGTTTCAACATTATGGCTTTTTTGAAAAATTTCTTTCTCTACATCTTGTGAATCATCTTTTTGATTAATAATTTCATTTTTTAATTGTTTTTGTTCTACGTTATTTTCTTTAACGTCTTCGATTTTAAGATTGGCTTCTTTATAAGATTCAGCATAATAATCGTTTTTTAATTCTAATGCTTGTAAATTATTCATTTTATTTAACAAGGACATTATTTCTTCATTAATAATTTCAATAAAATGCAACAAGAAATATGTTAGATCTTCACTTTTTTGAACTTCTAATAATACTTTTTCAAGATTTTGATTATCGTTTGTTAACATTTCTTCAAGAGGTAATAAGAAAGCTAAATCGTTTAGATTATTTTTTGCTAAAACTAATTTAGTTATTATAATTGCCATTTCTTGATTATATTCATCAAATGGTTTTATGAGATTTAAATAATAATAAGTTGCTGCGGCTTTGACTAAATAACTACATTCAAACCCATCGATAAATTTAAAAAAATCATCCATTAATTTTTCAATCATTCCACATGGTGCTTCATTAAAAATTGGATTTATTACAGCGTGGGAAAGATAATTATCTTTTTCGCGATATAAATTAGTTAATTCAAAATTATTAGTAATTGTAGAATATATTTCCGCGATTGTGTCTTCATTAATAGTTTTATCTATTAAACCACTTGCGGTTTGTAAACCTGATAAATAATTATTTAAAACAAAATATGCTTTACTATTATCGTGAATTTTATGATTTACGAGCATAGATAAATAATTTTCATCGACATCAAAATTATATTTTTTACAAATATTTTCGCAAATATTAACATAACAGTTATTTGTAAATAATGATGTATCATTCGTATAATTGGTTTTGATTCCGCTGTATTTACTTAAAAAATTAATAACACGCATTTCACAGTCATTAATTTTGTTTGCAACCGCTGGAGCCAAACAATAAAAATATATTTTTTTATCAATAGAAAAAAGTGGCAAAGCACGCGAATATTGCTTCCTATATTCTAAAATTTTAGCCCAAAAAACATCAATCATTGGAGTCTTTAATTCGTTAGAGACTTCTAGTTTGGTCGCGTATTTATTTTCGGTAAACCGAATTGGTATTCCATCATATGCCATATATATTTCCCTCTTTTATATTATTATATAAAAAAATATCGACTATTCAATATGAATACTAAAAATCTACTAATTATTCTCATCATCAATAGCAAGTATTGACATAAATGCTTCTTGAGGAATTTCAATTGAACCAACTTTTTTAAGTCTTTTTTTGCCTTCTTTTTGTTTTTCAAGTAATTTCTTTTTACGAGTGATATCCCCACCATAACACTTAGCTAAAACATCTTTTCGGACCGCTTTAATATCAACACGTGCTATAACTTTTCCACCAATGGAAGCCTGAACTGGAACTTCAAATTGTTGTCTAGGTATTATATTTTTTAAATTACGAATTATATTTAATCCACGATTATATGCACTAGGCTTATAAACTATACTAGATAAAGCATCAACAACTTGTCCGTTTAATAAAATGTCTAGTTTCACTAAATTTGATTTTTTATATTCACTAATTTCATAATCTAATGATGCGTATCCTTTTGTAACAGACTTTAATTTATCAAAAAAATTATAGATAATTTCTGATAAAGGTATTTCATAAGTAAGAATCGTCCTTGTATCGTCAAAATAGCTAAGATCTTTATATATCCCTCTTTTATCTTGGCACAATTCCATGATTGGTCCGATGTATTCTTGTGGCGACATAATTTTTGCTAGAACATATGGCTCTTCTATACTATCGACTTTGCTCATATCAGGTAATTTGCTTGGATTATCTAAATACAAAACTTCTTTGTTAGTTAAATTTATTTTATAAATTACGCTAGGAGCGGTTAATACTAAGTTTAAATTATATTCTCTTTCTAAACGTTCTTGAACAACATCCATATGTAAGAGGCCTAGAAATCCTAATCTAAATCCAAATCCAAGAGCTTGAGATGATTCAGCTTCATAATATAAAGAAGCATCATTTAAAGATAACTTTTCTAAAGCCTCTTTTAATGCTTGATAATCATCGCTATCAACTGGATACAAGCCGCAATAAACCATCGGATTAATCTTTCGATACCCACTTAATGGAGCGTTTGCCATGTTATCTTTTAAAGTTATTGTATCGCCAGGATGAACATCTTTAATATCTTTTATTTGTGCACAAATAAATCCTACTTGGCCAGCATATAATTTTTTTAATTTAATTTCTTTTGGCGTTCTTATACCAACTTCAGTTACTTGATATTCTTTTTTTGCATTAAATAAATAAATTTTATCACCAACATTAACTTCTCCATCAAATATTCTGACTAAAACTACCACACCACGATATGAATCATAAAAACTATCGAATATTAATGCTTTTAAAGGCTCGTTTATACTTCCTTTTGGGGCTGGAATATATTTAACAACACTTTCTAAAACATCTTTTATGTTAGTGCCTTTTTTTGCACTGACAAGACATGCATTAGTGCAATCTATTCCGATTCGTTTTTCGATTTCTTCTTTTACTAGCTCAATTTGAGCACTTGGTAAATCTATCTTATTGATAATAGGAATTATTGTTAAATCGTTATCAATAGCTAGATAGACATTGGCTAAAGTTTGAGCTTCTACACCTTGAGATGCATCAACGACTAAAAGTGCTCCTTCACAAGCAGCAAGAGAACGCGATACTTCATATGAAAAATCAACATGTCCAGGTGTATCAATTAAATTAAACACATATTCAACTCCATCATTAGCAAGATATTTTAATGTCACGGCATTTAATTTAATCGTTATTCCTCTTTCGCGTTCTAAATCCATCGAATCTAGAAGTTGATCTTTCATCTCTCTTTCTTCTACCGCACCAGTCATTTCTAAAATACGATCCGCTAATGTAGATTTGCCGTGATCTATATGAGCAATTATTGAAAAATTTCTAATTTTACTTTGATCAAATTCCATACTTTTAGTATTTTATACTATTTATAAAAGTTATTCATTAATTTCTTTATGTCTTCTTTCTTAAAGACAACTTTATAATGTGCCCATTCTTTCTTGAATAAGTCCTGATATTTGTTTAGCATGTATCTTTCATCTATTAATAAAACTGCACCACGATCTTTTTCGCTTCGTATAACCCGTCCTACAGCTTGCATAACTTTGTTCATCCCCGGATTAACATAAACATAATCGTTACCGTGCATATTTTTTTTATCATAATATTTTACTGTTTCATCTAATTCAAAACTTATTTTTGGTAAACCAACCCCAATAATAACTGCCCCAATTAATCTATCACTTACAAGATCTATACCTTCAGAAAATGTCCCTCCTAAAACAACTATTCCGATAGTGGTTTTTACTGGATTTATACTAAATTTATCCAAAAAATCTATTTTTTCATCATCATTCATATCTTGTTTTTGAATATAAATGTCAGCATCTAGCATAGATAAATAAGGCGAAAGATTATTTAAATATTCATAACTTGGTACGTAAATAAAATAATTTCCAATTTTATGCGATATAAATTCTTTAATATAATCAACAACAATTTCATATGTAAGCGAACGATTGGAATATTTAATGGATATATTAGGAGCAATCATCAACAACAAATTATCTATAGGAAAAGGAGATGGTAAAGATAAATATGGATCAAGATCTTTATCACCACCCAATAAATCAGCGTAATAATCAAATGGTGTCAGTGTTGCACTAAAAAATACACATGATTTAACAATATTTTCTAAACTTTTTAAAAATTTAGATGCATCAAGACATTTTAAATTCAAAGAAAAATTAGAATTATATTTCTTATTAATTTTTTTGTGAAAATATAATAAGTAACAATCCGAATAAAAATCATAGATTTTTAAAAATTTATTAACTTGCAAGAATATTTCATTTAATTCGTTGTTTATAACTTTATTATCATTTTTTGAAATATCTAGATATGTGTTATAAAAATTTTTTAATGAAGTATAAGTTTTTTCTAATAAATCAGATAAAATATTGTTTTCATTTGGACAGTTTTCATCATAATTTTTAATTAATTTAATTAATTTATTAATTGATCTTTTTAATTTAGCATTCTCAATATTTTTATTTTCTTTTTTATATTTTTTAATAGCACTTAAATCTATTTTAGCACTATACATTTCTTTACTTCTTTCAACCAAATTATGAGCTTCATCAATTAATATTAAAAAAGATGATGCATCTTCATCAAAATATCGTTTCATATAAACTAATGGATCAAAAAAATAGTTGTAGTCGCAAATGATTAAATCACAATACAACGATAAATCTAAACTTAATTCAAATGGACACATTTTTTCTTTTGCGGCGATATCTAAAATTGTTTCTTTATCAAACGTTTGTTCTTTTTGTAAATAATATGATAAAACCTTTGCTAATTTGTTGTAATAACCGACTGTAAGTTCACATTCATCAGGATTGCAATTTGCATTTTTAAATGGACACATTTTTTCTTTTGCATTCACGATAATGCTATGACACGACAATCCACTATTTAGTAAAATATCTAGTGCGTTTTTAGCGGCAACTTTGCCAGAATTTTTTGCAGTAAGATAGAAAATCTTACTTTTTTCGTCTTCGTTTAAAAGTTTAACAAAAGGAAATAAACATGACATAGTTTTACCAATGCCTGTTGGAGCTTCAACAAATAATTTTTTGTTGTTTTTTCCTGAAAAATAAACAAATTTCGCTAATTTTTTTTGACCTTTTCGATAATTTTTAAAAGGAAATTGTAATTTTTTAGATGTTTCATTTAATAAATTACGATTTCTTATTATTATGTTATAAAAATCAAGATATTGCCTAAATAAATCAAAAACAAACTTTTCAGCGTCTTTGAAATGTAAATCTTCTACAATGAACATTTTTTCTTTGCTTTGTTGTTTAAAATATGATAAACGAATTTGAACAAAATCAATTTCTCTTTCTATCATAAAAAGCAAGCCATAACATTTCGCTTGACCTGAATGCCAAATATAGTTTTTGTTTTTGAAATCATTTAAATCATCAACTGTCGTTTTGATTTCATCAATAATGTAATTGTTTTTATCTAAAATTATTCCATCCGCTCTTCCTTGGAGAGTTATTTTATAATTTTCATAATTAAAAGTGTGTTTTAAAGGATATTCACTAATATAATTTTCGTTTTGTTGGTTTTGATAATAACTATGAAATCTCGAACCTTCATTCATAGCTTCGCGATTAAAAATTCGATTATCAATATCTCCACTTCTTAATAAAAAATCCACTAATTGATGAACAGATAATGTTAATTCATAAATCGACATAATATTATGATAAGATCTTACCTTTTAAATTTTTATGGCCGTTGACAAAAGATTTATAATCGCATCGATTTTTGCCCTGCAATTTCAACTCTAAAATATCAACACATCCATCTTTTAAGGCGATTGTTAAACTATTTTTATCTGCGTTTACAATTTCACCTATTTTTCCAGAAAAATTTTGATTAGAAATTTTAGCTTTATAAATAATTAATTTTTGATTATCTAAAAGTAAATATCCGCCAGGAACATCACTTAATCCTCTGACCCAATTAACAAATGTAGAAGAATCATAATTTAATAAAAGCTTTTCATCTTCGCTTTTAATCATCCTAGCAAAACTGACTTCAGCTTCGTTTTGTTCTTCTCCTTTTAATTTGCCCTCAGCGTACAATGGCAAATATTCTAATATAAGATCACTCGCACATTTTTTGATTTTTTCAAAAAGAGTCGTAGCATTATCTTCAACACTAATATCGACATATTTTTTAGCATACATACGACCTGCATCCATTTTATAGGTCATTTCCATCAGTGTGACACCTGTTTTTGTTTCACCATTTATTAAAGCCCATTGGACAGGGGCTGCTCCACGATATTTTGGCAAAATAGATCCATGTAGATTAATTGAGCCAATGGTTGGCATATCTAACAATTCTTGTGGAATAATTTGACCATAAGCAAAAGTAACAATAATGTCACAATTTAAATCTTTAATAAATTCAAATTCTTTTTTGATTCTAATTGGTTGAAAACATGGTATGCCATATTTATTAGCAATGAGTTTACATGGTGTCGGTGTAATGATTTTTTTTCTTCCAACTTCTTTATCTGGCTGAGAAACAACGCCGACAACATTAAATTTATTATTAATTAAATTTTCTAAGACGTAACTAGAAATTTCACTAGTTCCCATAAATACAATTCGAATATTTTCTTTGTCCATATTCATTATTATAATTGAAATTAATAAAATTAGTAGAAAATATTAAAATATCAACATTTTATGTTGAACGCACAATCTTTTTTTGATATTATATACATCGTTATAAAAGAGGTTTTACTATGGCAAATATTAAATCACAAGAAAAACGCAATAAAACAAATGAAAAAGCTCGTCAACGCAATGCAAGTGCAAAAAGTGCATTAAGAACAGCAATTAAAAAAGTCAAAAAAGCAGTTGAAGCAAAAGACCTTGCTCTTGCCGAAACTTTAACAAAGGAAGCATATTCCTTAATTGACAAATCTGTTTCTAAAGGAATTCAACACGAAAACACTGCTGCAAGACAAAAAGCTGAAATTGCAAACTTAGTTAATAGCATTCGTTAATTCTTTATTTATTTTGTTTTAAAATTTATTACAAACATTTTAAAGGCGATAAAGCGGTCAACTTGTCCGCTTTTTATTTTATAATCAATCAAATATAATTCATCTAGGGTGTTCATCAATGATGAAAGTGACATCGTATATAAATATCTTTTTAAAATTTTTACACGAACTTCATTAATTTTTAATTCCGTTGCAATTTCAGTGTTGTTCTTTTTTTTCATACATAAATAAATTATTTCTAACAACACGCGGAATTGATTTGCAAGCATCGAAATTAAATTAACTGGTTCGACACCATCAAAATATAAATCATCAAGCAATTTTACGGCACTTGTGCAATCATTGTTCATTAGATGATTAAATAAATTAAATAAATTATCTTCTAATGGACGGCTAACTATGTTAACAACATCTTCATAACGAACATGATCTGTCAATAATGCAAGTTTTTGAGCTTCATTAACAAAAATATTTAAATCACCTTTAACACGCACTATTAATTCTTCAATAGCATCACGATCAATTTTAATTTTCAAACTTTCAGTAAAATAACGATAAACATATGGATACCAATCATTTTTCTCCACTGTTAATTTAAATATTTTTCCTTTTTCTTGAATTAATTTAAATAAATCGCTATTAAGATTTAAATCAACATCTGGATAAACTAATATTAAATCGCATTCTCTATGATCTTTTTTTAAATAGCGGTATAGCAAAGCCGAATCTTTTGTTGAATCGTTTTTATTTTTACCTCTAGTCTGTGATTTTAAAAAATAGCAATTTTTAATAACCACCAATTTATTGTCATAGCCAAGAGGTAAATAACTAGCTTCATTTAAAGCATCTTCTAATGTTGAATTATCTAAATCGAAATTAACATAATTTAAGGCGTCAGTAAAAGGCAATCTTTCTTTAACAATCTTTTTGATGCGATTGTTAATCATCACGTTTTGCACACCATAAATTAAATAAATCATAATTATTCGTCTTTTTTGTTTAAATTGTACACGCTTACAGCATTAGTAATGGTTTTTTCTAAAGCAAGACGACCATATTTGTCAACTTCCGCGGCATTTGTAATTCCATGAGTGATATTGCCAGCACCACCAATGCATCCACCAACGCATGCCATACCTTCAATGAAATTAGCGTCCAAAGCATTTTTTGTCTTTTTAAGAAGAGCAAGACGACACGCTTCAATTCCATTACATATTTCTGGTTTGACTTCAAAATCAATATTTTGTTCTTTTATTGCTTGTTTAACTGCATCTGATAACCCACCACTGCGAGCAAATATTCTTCCATAATATGAAGCGTTATCTAAAACATCTTCTTCTAATTTTGTCAAATCAATATCTTTAGAATCAATAAGTGCTTGTAATTCTTCAAAAGTCATTGCCACATCTACTAATCCTTTAACCTCATCGCGCTTTATTTCCATTTTTTTAGCAGTGCAAGGTCCAATAAAAACAATTTTACAAGTTGGATCAGTTTCTTTAATATATTTAGCAATAGTTCCCATTGGAGACAAGTTATGAGAAATGTGTTCTTTTAAATTAGGAAATTTCTTTTCAATATAACTAACAAAAGCTGGACAACATGAACTTGTTAAAAATCCTTTTTGTGCTAGTTCTTGTCCTTCTAAATATGAAACCATATCAGCACCTAGTGCTACTTCTACAACACTATAAAATCCTAATTGTTTTAAACCTGCAATTACTTGTCCAAGTTTAGCATAGCGGAATTGACTGGATATAGAAGGAGCAACAATTGCATAAACTTTATATTTTGTATTGTTTTGGCTGTTTTTAATAAAATCAATAACATTAATAATATATGATTTATCCATGATTGCACCAAATGGGCATTGATAGGAACAAGCACCACAAGCAATACAATCTTCATTGTTGATTTTTGCTGTCTTATCTTCGCTCATTGTAATAGCTTTAATCTTACAAGATGCTTCACATGGTCTTTTATAAGAAATAATAGCGTTATAAAAACAAGATTTAGCACACATTCCACATTCGACACATTTGCTTTTATCAATATGTGCACGACGATTTTCATCAAAATAAATTGCATTTAATCGACACGCTTCTTCACAACGATGCGCTAAACAACCACGACAAGCATCGGTAACATGAAAACCACCAGTTGGGCAATCATCACAAGCGATATCAATTACTTCTATAACGTTTGGATTATTTGGATTTCCTCCCATTGCTAGTTTAACTCTTTCTGCTGCAATGGCTTTTTCTTTATATATGCAGCAGCGCATTGTTGGTTTCTTGCCTGGGACAATAATATTTGGTATATCCATCACGTGATCTAAAAGAGTTCCTTGCCATGCAAAACGTGCTACTTCTTTTAAAACACGATATTTTAAATCTTGTACTTTGGTATCGAAATTTTTAGTTTTCATAGATTACTCCTTAATTAATCATAATTAACAATAACATTTTTTCCCATCTTTTTTAAGTTATTTGCCAAAGATTCCACCAATTTTAGTTTCATAGTAATGTCAATAGGAAGGCCTTGATGAGCGGCATTGATAGATTGACCGACAAAAAATACTACATCGCTAGCTTGAACAAACAACAAATCCGCTAAACGTGTCGCACCATCTTGTCTTATGAATATTTTTGGTGACAAATCAACAATAGATAAATATTGCTCACTTAATTCTAATAACCTTCTTAAAGTTAAAACTCCTTCAGTTACTAAATCTATACCTTCAATTTTTCCTGTAGGTGGAACATCAGCCTCTAAATAATTTAAATCAACTTCAATTGGTTTTTTTAAATATCTAGCGACAATCGTTGAGGAAGTTCCTCCGCATACAATTGTTTTATCAGCACCATCTAAAAATCTAGCGACATAATAATCATCTTTTTCTTTTTCAACAGGTGGTCCAACCATAATATGAACATTTAAAGATTTTCTAATTTTAATCGCGGCGATTGTTGTATCATCACCAGGTTTATCTAAATATAAATCATTGCATGATTTAGCAAGTTGAGTTGCCATTGCTTTTGCACTTAACTTACTATCGTAAATAGATTCTAAATATTTTTTAATATCTTCTCTTTCCCAACCAAAATTTAATGTCGCACCTATTCCAGCATGTATTGCCCCATCTGACATTGTAACAATATAATCATTATCTTTTAATTTAAGTTCGCTTTGATAAACTTCTTTTCCGGAAATTAAAAGTTTTTTTCTATTTAAATCAAGACATTTTCCATCATGAATATAAATTGCCTGTGGGTTATCAAATTCAAAAAGAAAGCCATCGCCGCTATGATTTAAATGAACAACAGTAAACGTTGAATAAGCTAATCCTCTTTCTTTACATACTGGCAATGAAGCCACCATTGTTTCTAAACATTCAGTGATTGAAACATTGTTTGAAACCATAGTGCATAATATTTTTGATGTCAAAGTTGATAAAATATTAGCTTTAACGCCACTTCCTAATCCGTCAGCTAAAACAAGGGTAACATAATCCCCGTTTTTAGCATATTCAACTTTATCACCGCAAAGTTCTTCGCCGAAATGATTTAAAGAAGTATATCCAAAGTCAATAAATAAAGACATCAGTCGTTTCCTTCCTCTTTTTTGTCTTCATTTTCTAAACTTTTTTTCAAATTTAAAATAGCAACTTTAGTTTCAGCAACTGTTTCGCCTAACACTGAGGCTATTTCTTGGGCGACACGCATTTGTTTTTTTATTACTTCATCTGTTGTATTTATTGTATTTAATCTTAATTTATTAAATTCTTCCTTTGATTTTTCTTTTTCAGTAATATCTTTTAAAACCGCAAAAGCCGAATTTTCTTCTTTTAATGCTACTACTGTCATTTCTACTACAGAATGAGTTTTAAGTAAATTAACTTTTTTATGATAAGTATTTTTCTTTTTTTCTAAAGCGTCTATAAATGCACTTGAATCCATTAATTCATAAACATACATATTTTTTGCTTCATTTGGTGAAACCAAAAATAAACTTGAAGCATTAGAATTAATTTCTTTAATTTTATAATTACTATCAATAACAATAATACCATTTGGCATATTTTGAATAATTTCATATGACATTGATTCAGCTTTTTTTCTCATATATGGCACGCACATTTCAATATCGGCATAGCCATTTGCTACTGCCCAAGCTTTTTTTCGACAAGTATCATAACCACAAGCACCACAATTGAGCTCATCATCTTTGCTAAACTTACCAGTACGCGCTAATATTTGACGAATTTCCTCTTCGCTTGGTGTTCTATCCATCGGATCAATTGGATTATACACGTGTGAAAAATCAATGTTTTCTGGAATATCGAGTTTATCTGAACCTCCGTTTTTTAAATCTTTATTAACATAACGACGTATAGAACAATTAGCTTTTACTGCACTACCTTTTTTTATTAATGAGCAAGGTCCATTGATACATGCATGTTCGCAAGAATTTAATTCAATAAAAACATCTTCAACATCTTTAATGTTTTCTAAAACTTCTCGACAATTTTCATTGCCATCACTAGCAATATATTCATAACCTTTCACAAAATAATCAAAAGATTTGATTATGCCACGAGAAATTGGATAAAATTTTGCTTTATTAACAAATCCTGTAGAATTAGTCCTGCTTTTTTCATCCTTTAACGCAATGTTTTTTGACTTAAATATTTGGTCTAATTCTTCAAAAGTCAAAGATCCATCTAAACCATTTTCATAGGCTTCTTTTTTCTTAGCAATGCACGGTCCTATAAAAACAACTTTAGCGTTTGGGTGTTTGGCTTTAATGATTTTATAGTGTGCTACCATCGGGGAATCGCAAGGAGCAAGATATTTTAAGGCGTCGTGATAATAAAGCTGTATCATTTTATTGACAGCAGGACAAGCAGATGAAATTAAATTTTTGAATTTACCACTTTCAAGCATTTTTTCATATTCTCGGCTAATAGCGTATGCACCAATTGCAGTTTCTTCACTGCTAGTAAATCCAATTTCTTTTAAAGCTTTATTCATTATCGAAAAATCTTCAATATTAAAACTAGAAGCAAAACTTGGTGCGACACTAGCTATGACTTCTTGACCATTAAGTAATTCCAATACTTCATCAATTGAATTATGAACTTTTTTAGCGTTTTGTGGACAAACTAATGTACATGTCCCACACAAAATGCAACGCTGAGAAATAATTTGAGCTTGATGGTTAATAACTTCAATAGCACCAACAGGACAATGTTTTAAACATTTATAGCAATCTTTGCACTTAGCGGGTTTAAATTCAAGAAAATTAATCATATGCTTATCCGTTTCAATAATTTTTAATTATTTAATCTTTGACAAAACTTCCTTTTTAAAGAAGTCTTTAACTTCATCAGGGGTTATAGAAAAATGTTGACCATCAACTGTGACATTAACGCCATTTTCTTGGCATCGGCCCATACAAAATGCACCACTTAAATTGACATCATCACCGACATTATTTTCTTTTATTAAATATTGCAATTCTTCGACTACTTGTCTTGAACCTTTTAAATGGCAAGAACTGCCAATACAAACTGTTACTTTTACCATAATTTTTCTCCCTTATTCATGATCGTAAATATTTAATGCATGTTTTAAAAATTCAACTTCTTCTTTTTTGCAAGTCGCTAAACGTGCTGCAGCCACTAATGGTATCCAAGTTTGAACATAATTTAATGGCGTATTTGTTTTTTTACAATATAATTCAAGATATTTATCTGCTAAAGATAAATTACCGCTTAATTGGAATAAAAGATAAGTCATAGCAGCGTCATAAGAAGAATTTCCTTGGCTAGCGTGTGCCCAGTCAATAACATAAATCTTTTTATCCTCATCACCAATAATTATATTAGAAGGGTTAAAGTCGCCATGTATGACATGATCATGTGTGGGCATAGAAGCTAAACGTGTGTGAAGTTCATATCTTGTTGTAGCATCTAAATCAGAACACATGCTAATACGATCTTTGACTTTATCTTTAATTTTATTTAGATGTGGAATGGATTTTGAATGAATTTCCATTTGAATATTAACAAATAAATCTAAATATTCATCCATCTTTTCAGGATTTTTATCCATCAACTGCTCCAATGTCTTTCCCTTAACGTATTGATAGATTAAAGACCATTTTCCATCGGTTGTTCCTACTTCATATAAAACAGGAACAGTTAAACCGCTTTCTTCAATGCGAGCATGATTTAAAGCTTCATTTAAAATATCGCTTTTCTTATACTTTTCTTCAAAAACTTTGTACAATTTATCACCATCACGATAAATTGTTTTTCCAGTACGAACTGCAACAATTCTTTTTTGTTCCATCTTTACTTACCTGCTTTCTTTCCATAATAGGCATTTAAATACATTTCTTTAATTTCGCTCATCAATGGATAACGAGGATTAGCACCTGTACATTGATCATCGAAAGCTTGTTCAACCATATCATCGAGTCGATCAAGGAAATTTTTCTCATCAATGCCATAATCTTTAATCGTTGGTTTAATGCCAATTTTTTCTTTTAATTCGTGTACAGCTTTAATTAATGATTCAACCTTTTCATCATCATTTTTGCCTTTTAGTCCTAAAGCATCCGCTGCCATAGCGTATTTATGTTTAGCAAAAGGATGATCATATTGTGGGAAAGTGCCCATTTTAGTTGGAACATCCGCACTATTGAAACGAATAACTTCTTCTAACATTAATGCATTTGCAACACCATGAGCAATATGATGGAAAGCACCTAATTTATGAGCCATTGAGTGACAAACACCTAAGAAAGCATTTGCGAACGCCATACCTGCCATAGTAGCAGCATTAGCCATTTTTTCACGAGCTTCAATGTCATGTGGACCATCATTGTATGCACGAGGCAAATATTCAAAAATCATTTTTAATGATTGAAGAGCAATGCTATCGGTATAATCAGTTGCCATAGTTGAAACTAAGGCTTCTAAGTTGTGGCTGACAGCATCAATTCCGCTTGCACTAGTTAAGCCTTTTGGAGCATTCATCATCAAATCAGCGTCAACAATCGCCATATTTGGCAATAATTCATAATCCGCTAATGGATATTTTGTTCCGGTTGTTTCGTCAGTGATAACGGCAAATGGTGTAACTTCACTACCAGTACCTGCACTAGTTGGAACGGCAATAAATAAAGCTTTCTCGCCCATTTTTGGGAATTGATAAACTCTTTTACGAATATCACTAAAACGCATAGCCATATCTTGGAAATCTACTTCTGGATGTTCATATAATACCCACATGATTTTACCAGCATCCATTGCACTACCACCACCAACGGCAATAATGACATCTGGTTCAAAAGCATCAATTAGTTTTGCTCCTTCTTTCGCACATTTTAAAGTTGGATCTGGTGCAACATCAAAAAATGTTTGATGCTCAATTCCCATTTCATTTAAACTATTTTCAATTGTTTTTGTATATCCGTTTTTATATAAGAATGTATCAGTTACAATAAAAGCTTTTTTCTTGTTGTAAACATCTTTTAATTCTTTTAAAGCAACTGGCAAACATCCTTTTTTAATGTAAACTTTGCTTGGTGTTCTAAACCACAACATGTTATTTCTCCTTTCAGCAACAGTTTTAATATTCAATAAATGTTTTATTCCAACATTTTCACTTACTGAGTTTCCACCCCAAGAACCACATCCTAATGTTAGTGATGGTGCTAATTTAAAGTTATATAAATCACCGATACCACCTTGGCTAGATGGAGTATTAATTAAAATACGACAAGTTTTCATTGCTTCTTGGAAAATAGCAATTTTATCTTGACCTGTAACTACATCAATATATAAGGAAGATGTATGACCATAGCCGCCATCAGCAACTAAATGACTTGCTTTATCAATAGCTTCATTAAAATCTTTTGCGTGATACATCGCTAAAACTGGTGATAATTTTTCATGAGCAAATTCTTCACTAATGTCAACTGAACTTACTTCACCTATTAAAATTTTTGTTGATTCAGGAACATCAACATTTGCAAGTTTTGCTATTGTGTGGGTTTTTTGTCCAACAATTTTTGCATTTAAAGCACCATTTATTATAATAGTTTTTCTAACTTTTTCGGTTTCTTCAGGATTCAAGAAATAACATCCACGTTTGATAAATTCATTTTTAACTTTGTCATAGACATCATCTAAGACAATGCAAGATTGTTCACTTGCACAAATCATACCATTATCAAATGTTTTTGAATGAATAATCGAGTTGACCGCTAAAATTATATCAGCACTGCTATCGATAATAGCAGGTGTATTACCGGCACCAACACCTAAAGCAGGTTTTCCGCTACTATAAGCGGCATGGACCATACCAGGACCACCAGTTGCTAAAATTATATCAGCTTCTTTCATTAAAAGAGTGGTCATATCAAGACTTGGAACGTCAATCCAAGAAATAATATTTTCAGGTGCACCAGCTTTAACAGCAGCATCTAAAACTATTTTAGCTGCAGCTATAGTAGATTTTTTAGCTCTTGGGTGCGGAGATATAATAATACCATTTCTCGTTTTTAAAGAAATAAGTGTCTTAAAAATTGCGGTTGATGTTGGATTGGTTGTTGGAATAACAGCTGCTACAACACCAATTGGTTCATAAAGTTTTTTAATACCATATTCTTTATCTTCTTCAAAAACGCCAACTGTTTGGCTATGACGATAAGCATTATAGATATATTCGCTGGCAAAATGGTTTTTAATAACTTTATCTTCCACAACACCCATGCCAGTTTCTTCAACAGCTAATTTTGCTAATGGAATTCTAGCTTGATTAGCGGCTTTTGCAGCGGCAAAAAATATAGCATCAACTTGCTCTTGCGTATAGGTTGAAAATTTTGCCTGTGCAGCTCTTACATTTTTAATTTCTTCTTCTAATGCTTCAACACTGTCGATTAATTTTCTTTCTTCCATCTTCTCATTTCCTTTTCATGATTTCTTTCATCTTATTGGTCAAAACGGCTAATGAAGTCGCAATGTCTTCGTTTTTCACAGCAATATAACTGGGAACATTTAAGTCAATCGGTGCCCAATTCCAAATTGCACGGATACATGTCGTCGCTAAACGATCAACTATTTCTTGAGCAAATTCCTTTGGCACACAAATAATAGCAATATGAATATGTAAGCGATTAGTCAAGTCTTCTAATTTAGACATTGGCATAATTGTTACACCATCAATTGTTTTACCTATTATTTGATTATCAATATCAAATCCAAGACAAATATTAACACCATAATTTTTAAATCCTGGATAACTTAATAACGCTCTTCCTAAATGACCGACACCAATAATAAGAGCATCTTTACTATTATCATAACCTAAAAATGTCTCGATGTCGCTAATTAAAATTGAAATTTTAAAACCTAAACGTGGCTTACCTTGCTGCGATGTCACCAAAGCCAAATCTTTTTTTACCAAAATTGGTTTTAAATTTAACAATTCGCCAATTTTATTGGAAGAAACATATTCAATGTTTTCATCTTTTAATTGATTTAAAACTCTTAAATATGCAGGCATTCTCTGTATGGTATTAAGCGAATATGATATGATTTTTTTTGACTCCATTTACCTTCCTTTCCAAATCGATGTTTTTTTATCGATATTATTATATCTATTATAGATATATATGTAAATATATATTTTAATGAAAATAAAAAGAAATCGTGTTCATCAAATCTGTTCTTAATATATCAACATTATATCGTTTTAAAACACTAATAACGTATGGATCTGGATGACCATAATAATTGTTTAGCCCGCATGAAATTATTGCTTTTTTTGGATTTAGAAAAGAAATAAAGTCTTCGGAAGTAGATGTTTTAGAACCATGATGTCCTATTTTTAAAATGTCACATGACAAATTTGAATATTCGTTCATGATGTTATTTTCTATTTTTGTTGATGCATCCCCCATTAACATAATTTTTGTTTCGTTTAATGAAAAATATAAGACAAGCGAGCGATCATTTTCATCATCTTGCAAGGAAATCGTATTGTTTAGATTGTATATGGTTAAATCGTCAATCTGCAAAGGAAAATTTTCATCAGAATTTATATAATTTTCCACATTAAAATTATTAATTAAAGAATCTAGTGCTCCTACATGATCAAAATCATTATGAGTGGTTATTACATAATCAAGATGATACACTCTTCTTTTTTTAAAAAATGGTATTAAACATTCTTTGGCAATATCGTTATATAAACTACCACCAGTATCGATTAAAATATGTTGATTGTTGTATCTAATATATGTGGAATCGCCTTGTCCAACATTTATAAAACTAATTTCATCATAAATAAAATTGTTTAATGGAATGAAATAAAGCACTAATAAAGTTAAATAAATAAAAGACAATTTATAAAACGGTTTAAAACGTATTGAAAAAATATAAAGTAATAATATTAAAATGCCTTCGAAAATTATCGATAAATATATGTTCATTTCAGGACAATAGATGTTTATCATTAATGGGTTTATAAAATTAACAATTGTTTTTAAAAAATTAGTAAGATTTTCAATTATATTTGTTAATCTAATTCCATAAAAAGATATCAAGCAAAACGAACTTATCAATATAATTAGCGGCGTTAATAACGGGGTTATGATAAAAGAAAACAAAGATATTTCATGATAGTATTGGCTTTCAAAAGGAATAAAAAATAAGAATATAACAACAGTTAATAACATTTTTTTCTTAAAAGATTTTAAAAATGAAAAAGAATTTCTAGTGAAATAAATTAATAACGACATTAAATAACCTAGCGTGAAGCCATCTTGATAAGCTAAAAATGGGTCAAACACTAAAAACAGCAATCCAGAAAATGATAATATTGTAATGTAAGAAAATTTATTTTTTAAAATATATTGGTTTATCCAGCGTAGAACAAATAATATCGTAAGACGCAAAATAGAAAATTTAAATAAGGTGAAAATTAAATAAAAAGATAATATTATTAGTGCAACTATTTTTGCGTATTTTTCATTTATTTTAAGTTTTAAAAAATAAATTATTCCGTTTAATAATGAATATATTATTAAGCCAGATGCCGACATCAATCGATATAAATGCATACTTGAAAGTAGCGATATAAATTGATCGTCATAATGGCTATTTGCAAAAAATAACGAATCGATAAAGTTACGATTTTCTGGAGAAAATCCATTTAAAAAATCATTTTTAATTTCATTTAATTTTATAGGATTAGAAAATATTATCTCAAATTTTGGATTATTGATTTGATAAAAAACACCTTTGTTTTTAAGATATTCATTAAAATTTAAAGAGCTTTCCAAAAATGCAAAATTGTTATTTTGAATATCCCCATTTAACGATAAAATATCCCCTATTTGCAATTGATTATTTTCATTGTAAACATAATATTTTGTAAATTTGCTCCAATATATAAAATAATTTTCTTTACTTAATATAACGATTCCAAAGTTTTCATCAATACTTGGAAGTGGCTTATTAATATAGAAAGATAATGTTGAAATAATAATAAATGAGGCAAAGAAAATTAAAGATTTTTTCAATTTTATTTTCTTTAAAAAATATATAAATAAAGCCACTCCAAGTAATGATATCAAAATTGGGAATTTAACAAAATTTAAAGCGAGCCATACTGCTATAAAAATTATAAATATAATCATTCATGCAATATGACATAATTTCTAACTTTTTGGTAAGTTGCAGGCCCTATACCATAAACTTCTTCCAATTCTTCAATAGTTTCAAATTGACCATTTTCACTCCTATATGAAACGATTGCGTTGGAAATAGATGAAGTAAATCCATTAATTGTCATTAATGTGTCAGCATTATCAGTATTGATATTAACTTTAGATATCTCTAATGTGTTGCAAATATCACTTTCATCATATAATGGTGCGACATAATAAGTATTTCCTTGTTCTAAAATTGTTGTTGAAAAAAAGCATCTTTGATCTGCGTTGCTTGTTAGGCCGCCCGCTGCGGATATTAATTGATCCATAGTCGTGCCATCTTGCAAAACATATGTGCCAGGTTTTTCAACTTCGCCTTCGATAGTGATTGAATATTTTGAATTCGAATCAGTGGTGAGTACAACATTTGGATTAGTAGCGCTTTGAATATTCGGGTCGATAACTAAAAATCCAACAATGACGACAAAAGCCGCTATAACGACTCCAATCAATAGTTTTACCATTAAAAAACCTCCTATCACTTACTAATAGGAGGCAATTTGTTAAATTTCTAATAAAATTTATAAAATCTCAATCTGATATTCGTGCTTGCCTTTAACGGTCACTATGTTGCCTTTTTCTTGACCCATTAATGCTTCACCTAAAGGACAAATATTTGATATTTTATTTTCAAATGGATTGGCTTCAGTTGTACCTGTAATTGTATAGGTAAATTTTTCATTAGTGTCTAATCTTTTGAATGTTACTGTTGAACCAAGTCCAATTTTTTTACCACGTTTTTTGCTCTCGTTAATAATTACACAATTATTTAATATATGTTCAATTTCGTTAATACGACCTTCGACTTCTGCTTGTCTAGCTCTAGCAGCGTCATAGTCAGCATTTTCACTCAAGTCACCTTGAGCACGTGCTTCCACTAATTGACGTTTATATTCTTCGCGTTGGTTTTCAATTAAATCACGTAATTCGGCTTCTAATTTATCATATCCTTCTTTTGTCAATTGAATTTTTTCTTGCATTTCACATATCCTCTTTTATCGATTTGATATTATATCAAGTAGTCAAAATAAATTCTATATATTTTTTTAAAAAACAAATATATAATATATACCGATATGAAGGAAAAAATACTAAATTGTTTAAAGTTATTCATCGTTTTCCTAAAAATAGGTGCCTTTTCTTTTGGCGGCGGATACGCGATGATTGGAATAATTCAAAATGAAATAGTTGAAAAAAGAAAATGGATTAGACAAAGCGAGTTTTTCGAAGTTGTTGTTATAGCTGAATCTACACCTGGCCCTATATCTGTTAATGTAGCTACTTATGTTGGATATAAAGTCGTGGGAATATTAGGTTCAACTCTTGCTACTCTTGGATTGGTATTGCCTAGTTTTGTTGTGATTTTCGTTATTTCTTTATTTTATGAGGATTTTATTAAAAATGAATATGTGATGAAAGCTTTTTCAGGCATTAAATGTGGAATTATGGTTTTATTATTAACAACAGTCATAAAATTAGCAAAAAAAATGGAAAGAGGGTTGTATTTTTATTTAGTGTTCCCTATTGCTCTAATAATAATGATTTTATTTAGTGTATTTTTAAGCGATTTTTCTTGGATATCTTTGATTTTAATCGTCGTTGGCTTAATATTTGGAATAATAAATACTGCTTTAAGTAATAAAAAGGTGAAAAAAGTATGATTTTTTTAGAACTATTTGGTGTCTTTTTTTTAATTGGTCTTTTTACTTTTGGCGGTGGATACGCGATGATTCCATTAATAGAATCACAAGTAGTTTCTCGTGGATGGATTAGCGCTGATGCTTTATATGATTTTATTGCTGTCAGCGAAGTTACACCTGGTCCTTTTGCGATAAATATCGCGACATTTATTGGATCTAGTCAACAAGGATTTTTGGGGGCATTATGTGCCACGTTAGGTGTTGTGCTACCATCGTTTATTGTTATATTATTATTAGCCACTATTCTAAGAAAATTTTCTAAAAGTAAATATTTAAGTGGAGCTATTGACGGTGTTAAACCAATCATTATTTCACTAATAAGTTCAACTGTTATAATGTTAATGGTTAAAACTTTCTTTTTTGGTGGATCATCACTTCAATCACCATTCGTGATAAATCGCACCACCATTGCTCTATTTTTAATAATTTTTGGTTTTGTTTTGATTTATAAAAAGGTATTTAAAAAAGATTTTAATACTATTGGTATGTTAATAATTTCAGCCATATTTGGATTAATTGTATTTTAATTAATCAACAGTGACTGATTTGGCAAGATTTCTTGGTTTATCAATCGGTAATTTTTTATATTCAGCAGTATAATATGCTAAATAAAAAGCAAAAACAGATTTTACAAGTGCACAAACTCTTAAATCGGTATCCATGCATACGAAAGAATCATTAGGTGTTTTTAATGATTTATTAGTAATATTATAAATATTTCCCCCACGAATTTTTACTTCTTCAACATTATTTAAAGTAGCTGAAAATGTATTTACATCACTGAAAAATGTAAAAATAGCGACATTATTATCGACAAATGCAATCGGACCATGTTTTAATTCTCCACTTGGAATAGCTTGAGAATTGATATAGGCTGTTTCTTTTAATTTTAAAGATGCTTCTAAACAAATATCGTAATCATAACCACGGCCCAAAAAGACAACAGATTGTAGATTTTTAATTTTATGAGCAATATTTTTAATTTCGTTTTTTCTTAAGATAATATCATTTATCGCTTCAATAGCACTTCTTAAATTTGACAAAATGGTTTTATCTTTTGTTATTGCAAAAATAAACAACAAATAAACTGCAATCATTGCAACATATGTTTTAGTGGACGCGACTGCAACTTCATTTTTTGAATAAATAGGCAAAACATATGTTGATTTTTTTGCTAACGTCGAATATTCATTATTAGTCAATAAAATTGTTGAATATCCTTTTTTATTGATAATATCAATACATTTTATATCATCCATAGTTTCACCAGATTGTGAAAGAATAACAAATATAGGATTTTTACCATAACTTTTAGGATAATTGGACCATTCACTAGCGATGAATACAAATGATGGTTTATCTAAACAATCTGTTAGACGAGATAATATTTTCCCAGCATTATAAGAAGAACCACATCCAATAAAAATAATACAATCAAACTCACTGATTTTATTTAATAAATCATTTGTATTAAAACGATAGTTTTCTTTTGTATATTCATCAATAATTGTTTGAATAACATTTGGTATTTCTTCAATTTCCTTAAGCATGAAATGCTCATAACCACACAAATCATTATTTATATTTTCAAAATTTTGTTTGTAATAATTTATTTTTTTCAATCCGCTTTTGTCAAATATAAATGTTTTATTTGATGTAATAAAACCATAATTATCATCACCAATATCTATAAATTTTTCACAAAAAGTTGAAATTGCATAAATATCGCTGGCAATATAATGTTTATTTTTGCCAATGCCCACCAAAAGTGGCGATTTTCTTTTATAAAAATATAAATAATCCGGTTCGTTTACATCAATTAAAGCAATTGAAAAATTCCCAATTAAACGTGATGAAACTTTTTTTAAACAATCTAACACGTTTTTATCACCATCTAAATAAAATTTTTCAATCAAATTTACAATAACTTCGCTGTCTGTATCGCTTTTAAAATGATAACCTTCGCTGATTAATTCGTTTTTTATTTCTTCATAATTTTCGATTATTCCATTGTGCACAATTGAAAAAATGCTGTTAAAACTTAAATGTGGATGAGCATTTGCATCATTTACAATACCTGTTGTTGCCCAACGCGTATGTCCAATAATCAAATTGCAATTAACGCTTTGCGAATAATGATTAAAAAAATCATTGACATTGCCACTGCGTTTTTTTACAACAATTTTGTTATCAAAAATATAAGAGATGCCTACAGAATCATATCCTCGATATTCTAGTCTATATAATCCTTGCTTTATATCATCAAAAATATTGTTTCCTATACCACCAATTATGCCGCACATAATTTAGTTATCCTCTTCATTATTAAAAGCATTAAAAACTTCACTTGCCATTTCAAATTCTTCATCGCTAAGATCTAATAAAACATCATCCTTACTTAATTTTTTAACAAATACATCATCTTCTTTGCCTTCTTCATATAAAAATAAATAATCAGTATTTGTATTATCATCATTAAAAGTAAATAGTATGTGAAGTCTTACACGATTATTGTTGTCGTCAATTACTTCGATAATATCATCATCAAGCATGGTTATTTTCCTTCTTTCTTAAATAAGTTTCTAAAATATTGCTAGCGGCTACCATATCAACATAATCTTTTTGTTTTTTACTATCCATATTTAAATTTGTAAGAATTTTATGAGCACTGACAGAAGTTAATCTTTCATCGACCATTTCTACAGATATGTTAGCAATTTGATTTAATAAAAGTTGTTTAAATTCTAAACAAGTTCTAGACATTTCGCTTTGTTGGCCATTTAAATGCAAAGGCAAACCAATAACAATTTCTTTGATGTTGTTTTCTTTTATGATTTCTCTTATCGGTTCGATTAAACTTTGATAATCATCCTTTTTAAATCGAATTAATTTATATGGATGAGCAATACCTAAAACATCGCTAAGAGCTATTCCAAGCGTTTTTCTTCCTAAATCTAAACCTAATACTTTATTCATTAATAATTAAATCCTTTGCTAAATCTAAGGCCTTTTTAATATTGCATGCATCTTTTAAACTTCCTTGGGCAAAATCATTTCTACCACCGCCAGAACCATTTAACGACTTGCAAATGCCATTTAAAAATTGACCAGCTTTAATATTATCTTTGATAGCCAAATCGCTACAGTAACAAACCATTGATATATTTTTATCTTTACTAATTAATAAAATAATAGAATTTTTGTAAAGATTTTTTAAATTATCAACAACCATTGCTAAAACATCGCGAGATAAATTATCAATATCTTTTAATAGCACATAATGTCCATTTATTAATGAAAATTCATCTTTTAATTGCTCGCTTAGCAAATTAGCGATTTTTTGATTTAATGATAGACATTGCAACTTTAACAAATCTTTTTCGTTTAGTAAAGATTGCAAGCGATCGGTGCTTTCTTTAAACGATTTACAGTTCAATTTGTTAGATAATGCATTTAAAATATTTTCTTTATTTTTTATTTCTTCATATGCTTTATAAGAAGTAACAAATTGAATTCTACGAATACCAGAAGCTATGCTTTGTTCAAAACAAATATAAAATAGTCCAATATCAGAAGTATTTTTAACATGCGTTCCACCACAAAATTCTTTTGATACATCATCAAAACAAACAACGCGGACAATATCACCATATTTTTCATCAAAAAGTGCTTTTGCGTTTTCTTTTTTTGCTTGTTCGATTGGCAATATTTTAGTTTCGCATTTGATACCTTTGGCAATCCATTGATTAACTTTTGTCTCGATTGCATTTAATTCTTCGTTAGTGATTTTTTTATCATAATTAAAATCAAAATGAACGTAATCATCACTTACAAAACTTCCAGCTTGATGGATGTCGCTAGATAAAATGTTATCTAAAGCTGCTTGTAATAAGTGAGTCGCACTATGATTTTTTGCAATTTGGAAACGACGATTTTTATCTATAACTAATTTAAATTCATCACCATTTTTAATATTTCCATAATTTACCACTATATGATGCAAATGTTGTCCATTAGGACATTTTTTAACATCATTAACCGCACAATAACAATCTTTATTTTCGATATGACCTTTGTCGGCAATTTGTCCACCGCTTTCTGCATAAAAATTAGTTATATCAAAAATAACATCGCCTTCATCGGATAAACTATCTACTTTAACTCCGTCTTTAAATATTCCAATGACATGAGCAGTTAAATCATTATCATCATATACAAATTCGCTTTTTTTGACGAATTGGAGTAAATCTTTTGATTGACGATGCATACTTTCTAGGTTATTTCTTGCATTTCGAGCAAGTTCTCTTTGCTTTTTCATTAATTCATCAAATTTATTTTTATCAACGCTGACGCCTTTTTCTTCACAAATTTCTTTAGTTAAATCAAAAGGAAAACCGTATGTATCATATAATTTGAAAGCTTCTTCGCCAGGCAAAGTTTTTAAATCAGAATTATTCAAAAATTTATTTAAAATAGCTTCTCCGTTTTTAAGAGTTAATAAGAATTTTTCTTCTTCAGATTTTACCATTTTTTCTATTTTTGATTGGTTATTAACTAGTTCTGGATAAAAACTTTTCATATTTTCCACTACAACATTAACAAGTTTGTATAAAAATGGTTCATCTATGCCAATTTTTTGTCCATATAACATTGCCCGTCTAATCAATCTTCTTAAAACATAGCCGCGTCCTTCATTTGAAAACATTTCTCCATCGCTTAATGCAAAAGTACATGCACGAATGTGATCAGAAATGACACGATAAGAGGTTTTATATTGCCCTTCATATGGATATTTTGCAGTTTTTTCACATTCTTTGATAATTGGCATAAATAAATCAGTATCAAAATTAGTTTCAACTTCTTGCATGATACAGCAAATTCTTTCTAATCCGGCACCTGTATCGATATTTTTAGATGGTAATTCTTTATAATCTTCCTTTTTTACACCATTAACAGCGTTATATTGACTAAAAACAATACCCCAAATTTCGATATATCGATCATTTTCCATTTCATCTTTTAACAATTTTATTCCTAAATGATCTGGATCATATTTTTCGCCACGATCATAAAACACTTCTGTATTAGGTCCACATGGTCCCTCGCCTATTTGCCAAAAATTACTATCTAATGGAATCAAGTGGTCTTCGTCTAAACCTTGTGCAATCCAATAATTTTTAGTTTCTAAATCGTTACTATAGTAAGTAACGTAAAGGTTATTTTTATCAAAACCAAACCATTTCGGACTAGTTAAGATTTCATATGCCCAAGCAATAACTTCTTTTCTAAAATAATCACCTATAGAAAAATTACCTAACATTTCAAAAAAAGTATGATGTCTAGCGGTATGTCCAACATTTTCTATATCATTTGTTCGAATAGATTTTTGAACATTTACAATACGTCTAGAAGGAGGTATTTCACTGCCATCAAAATATTTTTTTAAGGCTGCAACACCAGAATTAATCCATAATAAAGTTGGGTCATTGTGAGGAATAAGCGAAGCGCCTTTTTCTACTTTATGACCTTTTTCTTTAAAAAATTCTAACCACATATTTCTAATTTGATTTGAAGTCATTTTTTTCATAAATCATCCTCCATAAACATAAAAAAACGTCCCAACAAAGGAACGAAATATTCGCGGTACCATCCTTTTTCATCATGCGATGCACTTAATTAGGCATTAACGCTGCTAACGGCTAGTATTAATAGCATCAAGGAAGTGGCGCGAGCAATTATCTAATCCGTATTTTCACCCGCTAACGGTCTCTTTATTTAGATATATTTCTCTTAGTTTCCTTATCGACGCTTATATGTTAACAAAAAATATTTATTTTATAAATACTTTTTTAAAAAATAATTATTGGTCAACTCTTCTTTGCTTTTTATAAACTTCATCAATAATGCCGCCGCCAAGGCAAATATCGCCATCGTATAAAACACAAGCTTGTCCAGGAGTGATGGCCTTATATGGCTTTTTAAAAACGACAAGCAAAGTATTCTCATCAACATATGATACAGTTACTGGCATATCTTTTTGTCTATAACGAAATTTAGCGTTTAATTCTTCTTTTTCTTTTAATTTTCGCGATATTAAATTTATTTTTCTCACATAACAATAATCGCTATATAAATATGGATTTTCTGATCCACTAGCAACATATAACACATTATTTTTTACATCTTTTTTTACTACAAACCACCCACTATTGTCATGATTTTTAATACCACCAATTCCAATGCCTTTATGTTGACCAATTGTATAATACAACACTCCGTCATGCTCACCGATTACTTCATCCGTTTCAATATCAACTACTTTTCCTTTTTTGGCTGGCAAATAATTATTAAGAAATTTTTTAAAATTTCGTTCACCAATAAAACATATACCGGTTGAATCTTTTTTATCCATCACGCTTGATAAGTTTAATTTATGAGCAAGACGGCGTACTTCGTTTTTATCTACGTCCGCTAATGGGAAAAGGCAAGATTTTAATTGTTCTTGATTTATTTGACTCAAAAAATAAGTTTGGTCCTTGTTTTTATCATATGGCTTTAGCAAATAAGAAACGCCATTAATTTCTTCTTTTTTTGCATAATGTCCCATAGCAATATAATCAAAACCATTTTCTTTAGCAAATTTTAAGAAAGCATCAAATTTAATATACTTATTGCAAAAAATATCAGGATTTGGAGTTCTACCTAACTTGTATTCATCTAAAAAGTAAGAAAATACATAGTCCCAATATTCCTTTATAAAATCTATTCTTAATAATTTTATTCCTAAAATTTCAGCTACTTTTTTTGCATCTTCATAATCTTTTTCTTGTGGGCATTGATCGTCGTTAATTGTCGGATTTCCAAGATAATCATTATTAGCTAAAGCATCCCAGTTGCGCATGAAACACCCAGTTACATCATAACCTTGTTGCATTAATAAATATGCACCAACAGCACTATCAACACCACCAGACAATCCAACTAAAACTTTTAATTTGGCCATAATTTTTCCGAATCTAATAATAAAGTAAACGGACCATCATTATTAGATATTACCTCCATTTTTGCACCAAAAATGCCAGTTTGCACTTCTTTTTTTAAGTAATTGGTAAGACGTTTATTAAAATAATCATACAAATCTTGAGCTTGAAGCGGATTAAGAGCATTTGTAAACGAAGGACGTCGCCCCTTTCTAACATCAGCGTATAAAGTAAACTGGCTGACAGATAAAATTTCACCATTTACATCAAAAATATTTAAATTAATTTGGTCATTTTCATCAGCGAAAACTCGAAGATTTATAATTTTTTGAGCCATCAAATCGGCAATATATTCATTATCTCCATCGCAAAAACCAACCAACAAAAGATATCCTTTATTGATGTTAGCTACGCAAGTATTTTTTATATTTACTTTCGCGTTTTTTACAGTAGTTAATATCGCTCTCATATACTAATTAAATACTATTTAATTACTAATTTATGACTATCATTTGATATAATCATGAACAATAGGTTTGGATTCGATTTTTTCAGGTAAGACTTTAAATGAATCGTGAATATCAACAATTATATCTTTGACATCATCTATATTTGTATGTGCATAACACAAAATTTCGCCTTTTTTTACGTGATTGCCAACTTTTTTATTTAAGATGATTCCCGCAGCCATATCGATTGTGTCATTGATTGTTTTTCTACCTGCACCTAATCTCATTGCACTTTCACCAATTTCTAAGCAATTGATTTCATCAACATAACCATCGTTTTCGCTTCTTACTTCAATAATATGTTTTGCTATTGGCAATTTATTTGCATCTAAAACATAGTCAATATCGCCATTTTGTGCCTTAACAAATTCAACAAATTTATTGAATGCTTCACCATTTTTTAATTTTTCTTCAAGCAATTTTCTTCCATCATCTAAATTATTACAAATTTTAGCTTGTTGAAGCATAATTGAACCAGCACTTAAACACAATTCGACAAAATCTTTTGGACCATTTCCATGAAGGGTGTTGATTGCTTCCTTAACTTCTAAAGCATTGCCAATTGCCAATCCTAATGGTTGAGTCATATCAGTAATTATTGCACGAGTGTCCTTATTTAAACTTTTACCAATATCCACCATTGTTTTAGCTAATTTTTTAGCATCGTCAACATTTTTCATAAATGCACCTGAACCAAATTTAACATCTAAAAGAATAGTGTCGCTTCCAGATGCTAATTTTTTAGACATAATCGATGATGCAATTAAAGGTATTGATTCAACTGTTCCTGTAACATCTCTTAAAGCATACATTTTTTTATCAGCTGGCACTAAATTAGCGGTTTGTCCTACTATCGCAATACCAATATCATTAACTTGTTTAACAAATTGATTACTATCTAAATTAACTTTGAAACCTGGTATAGATTCAAGTTTATCTAATGTTCCGCCTGTATGACCAAGTCCGCGACCTGACATTTTGGCTAATTTTGCTCCACATGAAGCCACTAATGGTCCTAAAACTAGTGAAGTCTTATCTCCGACACCACCTGTTGAATGTTTGTCTACTTTGACTCCTTTGATTAAAGATAAATCGATTATGTCTCCACTATGAAGCATTGTGCTAGTTAAATTTACTATTCCTTCGTTACTCATTCCTTTAAAAACAATAGCCATTGCTAATGCCGACATTTGATAATCAGGAACTTCACCATTAACATAGCCATTAATAGCAAAATTAATTTCTTCTTTTGTTAATGATAAACCATCTCTTTTTTTAACTATAATATCAACCATTCTCATAAAAAACACCTCGATATATATTTTATCACATACTGGATGCTTTTAATTAGAAAAAGTAGTAAATTATTCTTATGGATTTTTTCACTAGCCTAGAAACATATTTAAATCATGACCAAATTGAATTATTAAAAAAATCTTTAAATGCAAAAAGTAAAAAAGGATTGCTTTTAAATACTTTTAAAATGAGTAAGGAAGAATTTATAAAACTATTCCCTAAAATCAAACAACATCCGTTTGTGGAAAATGGCTTTATTTATAACATTAATGATTATGATTTTAACCGGCACATATTTCACGAAATGGGAGTATATTATTTGCAAGAACCATCTTCGATGATTGTTTCATCTTTGCTAGGCAAAAGTCAAAACCAGTACAAAGTTCTCGATCTTTGTAGTGCACCAGGTGGAAAACTAATACAATTTGCTTTAAATAATCCACAATCTACAATAATCTCTAATGACATATCATTTACTCGTTTACAAAGTGTTGTTGAAAACGTTGAGCGAATTGGTTTAGATAATGTAGTAATATCTAATAATGATTTTTCAAAAATTTATCAGAAATATCACGAATATTTTGATATTATTATTTTAGATGCTCCTTGTTCTGGAAGCGGAATGTTTAGAAAAAATGAAGAAATTAGAAATGATTGGAATTTTAATAAAGTTATAAGATATTCTAACATTCAAAAACAATTAATTGACATCTCTCATCACATGTTAAAACCTGGTGGTAAATTAATTTATTCAACTTGCTCTTTTTCTTTCGAAGAAAACGAGGAAGTTGTTTTGTATGCTTTGAATAAATATACTGATTTCAAAAATATTGATATTGAAATAAAAGATAAATTTTATCAAGACTATAAAACAAAACTAGGCTTTCATATGTTTCCATATTTATTTGATGGAGAAGGACAATACGTTGCTATACTAATTAAAGATGGGAATTTATGTTTTAACAACACTAATTCGCATGAAATGAAATATCAAGATTACATATATAAAATTAACCATAAAATTAAGATAGATGATTTGAATATTATTAGATATGGTGTCAAATATAAAAAAATCATCAAAAATTCAAAAGAAGTTATTTATCAATACCACTATTGCCATAGTTTGCAAATAAATAATGACTTTTCATTATTTCCGGTTATTGATTTAAGTATGAAGCAAGCGCGCACGTACGTAGAAGGACAAAATATTGACATCAATCATTTAACAAATGTAAACAATGCAAAATATATTCTACTTACATATCAAAATATCCCGCTTTCATTTGCAAAATCAGTCAACAATCAACTAAAAAATATATTTCCAAAATATTTAAAAAATAAAAAATATATATTTTAATTTTTTAATTTTGACTTGTAATAATTTATAATTAATTATAAAATATCTTCAATCTTTATTTTGAAAGGAGAAAAGAGATGAAAAAAGGTATATTTGTAGCCCTATCCGCTGTTGCGTTATTCGGTTTAGTTCTCACTGGCTGTGAACCAACAGTGACTAGCAGTTCTACAACTACAACAAGCGGTGGTAACCAACAAACATCATCGCAAACATCATCGCAAGGAACAACCTCAACAGAGCCTACACCTACAGTTATGGGTGTTGCAGATGTTTTGGATTGGGATTTGCAAAATAATTGCCCAACATATGATGGCGATTTAGTTACTTTTGAAGAAGTAACAGTGTTAGACAAATTAGAAGGTAGTATTTATGTCCAACAAGTCCTTGGTCAAACTATTGGGGATTTAGCTTCTATTCAAATCTTCTGTGACAATCCTGATGATTTCAAAAACGGAAACATTGTTAATGCAACTGGTACGATTGGTACAGATGACGGAAGAATTGTATTATTAGACGCTGAAGTCACTAAAGTTGCTGACGGCGAAGAATATATGTTCTATTATTTCCCAGATTATACGAGATCTTCGCATGACAGTTACGCTACAAGATTTACAAGTGGTGTCCCTGTTCAAGGTACATTTGAAGTTGCTACTGCTCCTACAACAATTGTCGGTGGCGAATCACAAACATTCTATGTTGTCTTCCCTGGTGAAGATACAGATACTGAAAATCCAATGAACTATTTCTTGATGCCTGTTCATATTCCTGCTAATTTAACAGCTCGTGAAGTACAATTATTGAATATCACATTATCATCAATTAAGGCTGGAGACTTCATTAATGCTGTCTGGTGCTTGCACTATAGTGCAACCGAAGGCGTAGGTTTCTTATTGTCTTCAATGACAACTCAACTTATGAGCAAAATCGATTCTAGCAGCATTACTGGAATTTTCGATGGCGAAAATCGTGGTACTGATGTCGTAGATTATTTGCCATCTTTCTTATTACCAGAAGAATTAGCTTATATGCCAAGTGATTTAGGTCACGCTGATGTCTACTCATTCTATGTTGATGATTCTTTATATGATGCTTCAAGCAATTATTCATTCAATATTATTGCTTACACATATTCAACTACTCAAATGAGCGGAACTCCAACAGTATTTAATTATTATGTTGAATTATTCACTGCTGTTCCTGGTTTAACTGGATCTGCTGCTGATGCTTCAACTTATGTCTTCTTTAACGCAGACAGTACATTTAGAGTGTTGATTGTTGAAGAACTTGCTGATGTTTTAATTCAAGTTTCTACTTCTAATCCAACACTTATTACTGGAACAAACTCTGGTGAAGTTTATGCTTACTATGATCAAGCAGTCAATTCATATGTTAGCGATGGTACAATCGATTTAGGCTTAGCAGATGGCGAAGCCTTTACAACTGCTTTACCAATTTTTGATAACATGGCATTAGATACTGTCAGTTATTACAATCAAACCGATTTAGATCGTAGAAATGAACAAACATATTTGAATGCTGAAATTCCACTTTTAAGTGAAACATTTAACATTTGGTATATGGCAACTGGTTCAGATGAAAACGAAATGAGAGATATCATTTACGATGCATTTGATGCTCTTGAAGCTATGCTTTATGAAGAAGGCTTTGTTGCTGGTACAACCGTATTACTACAAACATCAACTGGACAATATGGCTCTGCCGCATTCAATGCTGATACCAACGAATTAGTGTTGTTAGGAACATTAAATGCTATGTTCAACATCGGATGGTTCTATATCGTCTTAGAAGTTCTTGTTGTTGACGAATCATTATCAAGCACAGTATTTACCCCTGCTGCATAGTTAAATAATAAGACTTTAATTACTACTAATTGAGCTGTTGAAAAACAGCTCTTTTATTATGGGCCTTTTAAAATATTGGTTAATTAAAAAACAATCAAATTCATTTAAAATTTATTTGTGTTTAATATGTTTTTATTTAAAGAGGCTTATAATTTTTATTTATTAATTGCATTTGGTTTAAATCTTTTCTTCTTAAATCAAAACTTATTGTTTTTTGAATCATATTATGACATATACGAGCAATTTCTTCAGTTGACATGTCTTTATATTCTTCATAATATATCGGTTTTAAAAATTTAACGTGTATCGGATATTTTTTATATATTGGCTTTCCTTTAAAAATTCTATCACTTCCAACAATTGCAAATGGAATAATTGGTATTTTGGCTTTCATTGGTGCACGAAATGTTCCTGAATGAAAATCCGCGACTTTTAAAGAAGAATCTTTTAAACGTGTTCCTTCAGCAAAAATACACCAATTTTTTTCTACTTCCACCATTTCTTTTTGAATTTTTAACATCACTTTCAAAGTTGCTTTTAAATCATCACGCTTAATAAAAGCACCTGATATAGACTTTAAAGCCGTACCAATAAAAGGATATTTTTCTGCTTCAATCTTACTAACAAAGGTAATCGGTTTTTCAATAATTGTCATAATTGCCAATGGATCATAATCTGAAATATGATTGCCTATTAAACAATAATTGCCTTTTATTTCATCCAGATATTCTTTTCCTTCCACTATCAAAAGGCCATTTAAATAATTAGTTACCTTACTAATTAATTTATGGATCTTTGCATAACGTTTTGTCAGTGGATATTTATCAGGTTTCAAAGAATATCTTTTTAACCATGTAAAATATGCCCATAATATTGATGGTGCAGCAGTAAAAAGTGGTTTTGCATATCTTTTAACAACCGACATATTAATCCTCTTGTTTTTTGATTAACCATACAATAGAAAGGGATGACTGAGTCAGATTTTTAACATAAATATCTCGACCATGAGATAGTCCACCCTTAGAAAAAACAATTTTATAATAATCATCAAGTTCAAAATAAATTAATTTATCGCTTGGATTAACTAAAATAACACCTTGATGTCCTTCATTATCAATATCATTTAAATAAAGTGCAAAAGAACCATTCTCGCCCTTTTTAAATTTATAAATATTGCTGATAAATTTTGGGTCAATTTCTTTTAAAAATGATGTTTTATTTCTTAATGTTATTAAGTCTTGCAAATATTTTGCCATAGAAAAGCGTTTATCTAACATTTTATAATCCATTTTGTTATATTCATCGCCCATATTATATGTATTGTCTTGTAATTTTTTAGAAAGACCAATTTCTTGTCCCATATGAATAAAAGGAACGCCAAATGAAAATAAAATTAGAGAATTTGCGAACTTTATTCGATCCAATCTTAATTCTTCGTCTTCATCACCATTGGATAACAATAATTTATCATAAAGAGTCGCATTATCGTGACATTCAGCGTAATTTATGGATTGGTCAGCACTTAAAAAACGCCTTGGAAAAGTATAATCCGTGACACTTCCTAAAAGAGCAAAATACATTCCATCCACATAAGAATAATCGCCATTGATATATCCTTTTGCGGCTGCATCAAAAGTTGAACCTTTTAAAATATCGCGGAAAGAATCATTAAAAAAACCAATGCCAGGCATTTTAAAAGAATTAGCGATGCTAGCTTGATTATTAGCAGGAATCCCTGTTGGTATTGACCATCCTTCACCATATAAAAATATATTTGGCTTAATCTTATTTAGCTTTTCTTTTATTAAGTTAACAGTATCAATATCAAGCAAACCTAACAAATCAAACCTAAAACCATCAACATCAAACATGCTTACAAGATAACATAATGAATCAACAATTAATTTTCTAACCATTGGCTTTTCGCTTGCAATATCATTGCCGCATCCTGAACCATTATAAATTCTACCTTGATTGTTTTTTCGAAAATAATAACCTGGTAAGATTTTTTCAAAGTCGCTCGATTCATAAGAAAAAATATGATTATAAACAACATCTAAAATTACTCCTATGTTGTTTTTATGCAAAGTGGCCACTAATTGTTTAAATTCTTTAATTCGCTCGCTTGGAACATTAGGTTTTAAAGAATAAGAACCTTCTAAAGAAAAATAACTTGTAACATCATATCCCCAGTTGTAACTTCTATTTGGATTATTGTCATCTACATTTGCAAAATCAAGAACAGGAAGTAACTGAACATGACTAATGTTTAAAAATTTTAAATAATCTAACCCGGCGGGATTTTTATTTTTAGTTTTTCTATTTTCTTCTATTAAACCTAAATATTTACCTTTATTTTTAATATTAGTGTTAGAATCGATTGTAAAATCTCTAATATTTAATTCATATATTGTAGATTCGGTAATTGTTTTATTTAAATTTGAATTAACGTTAGGAATTTCTTGTTTGATTTTTTCTAAATCTACAACCGCAGATTGTTTGGAATTTAATGTTAATCCTTTCCCGTATGGATCATTAATTCTTCTAGAAACACTAGAATTAGTTACGACATATTGATAAGGAACATTATTCAAATTTCCTTTTACTGTTGCGCGATATACACCTTTATCAGTTCTTTGCATATCGTAAGTTAAAAGTCCGCTTTTATAATATATAAGCAAAGAAACATGACATGCCAATGGAGCCCATATAGCAAATTTAGTTTCTTCTTTTGAATATATTGCACCTAAATCATCACCATCATAATAAAAGTCGCTGTTGAAATTTTCAAAATATATAGCGTCGCTAACATCAACTGGAACAGAACCAAAATTAGGTATAAATAATTCGTAAAAATGTCCAAAATCAAAATTTTCTTTTAATTTTAGTTCAAAAAAGTTTACGTTATTAAAACTTGTTTGTTTGATTGGCTTTAATTTATCAATAATTTTATAATCTTTAACTAATAAAAAATAAATATCATCACTAGAACGAGATAAATTTGTAAAAATCATTACTGTGATAGTGTTAATTTTAGATAGTTTTGCACAATAATAAGATTGTTCCATATTAGTTAAATGATGACGATTGCTATCGCATACTCCTTTTCATGAGAAATTGAAACTTGATTATAAACTTTATTTTCATATAAAATAAACGGATTTCCGTGTTCCTGATAAAGAACTTCGATTTTATTTAAATCCAAATCAAATATACCACAATTATTAGCTTTTAGAAATGCTTCTTTACACGCGAAACGTCCCGCAATAAATTGTTTTTTATTCGCTTTTAATTTTAATAATTGTTTTTCTTTATCTGATAAGATTTTATCAATAAATCGTTGATTATTTTCATCAATACGATCTATTTTTACAATATCAATACCTACAGGCATCAATAACTCCCCTCGCTGTTATTAGCGTTATCAATATATTCATTAAGTGTTTCGACACTGGAAACCTCATTAGAATCATTATCAACATTTATTCCATAACTATCATCATGAATCAAAACTTTACAACCTTTTGCGGAACCTTTACTATCTTTGCTAGAAGCAATAATACCATCTTGTTGCAGTTGATTGAAAATTCTTCCGGCACGTGTAAAGCCAAAACCAAAAATTCTTTGTATCTTACTTATTGAAAAATATTCTTCCGCCATCGCGGCTTTTTTAACATCTTCATATTTTGAATCTACATTTTTATTATCATCTGATGGGTTTAAATTTGGAATATTGGCACTAACATCTTTACTATGATCAACTAAATCTAAATAATTCATATCGTATTCTGTTTTTAATGTAGATTTTAAAAATTTAACAACTGAATTAATCTCTTCATTTTGCACAAAACAAGACTGTAAGCGTACACAACCAGTACGACTAACTAAAGGTGATTGAACTAACATATCGCCTTTACCTAATAATTTTTCCGCTCCGCCTTCGCCTATAATTGTAATACTATCGACGCTTGAAGCTGTCATTAAAGCAACGTGTGTTGGCAAATTTCCTTTAATAACGCCATTAATGACATTCGTGGAAGGTCTTTGAGTAGAAATAATTAAATGAATACCACAGGCCCTTGATTTTTGCGCCAAAGAAATAACTGGTCGAGCAATATCTTTTGCACGATCAACCAAATCAGAATATTCATCAAGAATTGCTAATATATAAGGCATTGTTTCCTTGTTTTCTTTTTTCATCAATTTATTATATTCTTTAATGTTTGTTACTTGGCTTTGTGAAAAAGCGCGATAACGATTTTCCATTTCATCCACTAATTTATTTAAACAAACTACCGCTTGTTCTGGTTCGACAATAATCGGACAAAGAAGATGAGGCATGTTGCGATATAAAGTCATTTCAACTTGTTTTGGATCCACTAACACTATTCTTAAATCGCTTGGATTATTTCTCATAATTAATGTCATGATTACCGAGTGAATAAAAATTGATTTACCACTCCCAGTAGTACCTGCAACAAGCATATGAGGGAAATCGCATAAATCAGCGTGGACAATCTCGCCTTGAATGTTTTTTCCGAATGCTACCGCCAAAGGATGTTCTTCGCTGCTTGGTAATTTTTCCATTACTTCTTTAAATCCAACCGTCGACATAACTTGATTTGGAATTTCTAAACCTGAATATGGCTTTCCATAAACAATAGGTTCAAATCTAGCATTTACACCTCCTAAACGAATCGATAAATCATTAATGATGCTATTAACACTTTTAAACGAAACACCTTGGTCATAAACAATAGCAAATTGTGTAACAGAAGGACCTATTACATAATCGATAGCGTGAGCACCAATATTAAATGTTTGGAAAATATTATTAATATTTTCTAAATCTCTTAAAGCAGCCTCGTTATTTGTTTGACTTGCTTTATTATTTTCATAATCTTTTAACAAATCGATTGCAGGTGGGATGAATTTTTGCCTTTGAAATGAAATAATTTGAATATCTTCATCTTTTTTAATTTCTTCTTCTTGATAAATTATTGTTCTTTGTTTTGAAATAGAAGGAGTTGTATCAACATTATTAGAATTATTTTGCGATAAAACTTGGGAAATATTTTCCTTATTATTTTGTAATTGTTTGTTTATATTTAATGAATTATCAATATGAGTTTCGTGATCATTATTTAAATTAGAGTTAAAGTTTGCTTGTTGTGGTTTATTAATTTCTTCTTCTTTAATTTCTAAATCTAAAGTCATTTGTTCCATTTTTTGTTCAACAACATTTTCGGCAGGTTCGTTTTTAATCATGTTTTCCACGTAATTAGTGTCGTTTTTGGCGTTAGAAAAAGCAACACGTTGGTAACGAGCAGGTGTCAATCCACCTCTTTCTTCATAATTTTGATTATTAAAAAGTAAATCACTTCTATCAAAATGTTCTTCTTTTAAAACATTATGTGTTTCTTCGATTTTAGAATTTTCTTTAGGTTTTTCATCTCTAGTTAAAAAAGCGGCGTTTTTAATAGTTTCACTTGAATGATCGCGAACTTTATTTCCTTTTGATAGTGAGATATCAGTAAATGTAACTCCGTTTTCTTCAATATGTTTAGCAAATTCTTGTTTGATTTGCTCTTGCTTTTGTTTTGATTTTTTTATTTGATTTTTAATTAATTTGACAATATAGGGCAAGAAAATAATAATAATGCCTAAAAGTATTAATAAACTAGATATAACATAACCAAATACTTCATTGTTAGATAAATTAAATATGGCTGCGAAAAGATATCCAATACTTCCTCCTCCAACACTTAATATTTGTGCAGAAAGAGGGATATGTGCATTAGCGTAAAACTTTGCAAGAAAATCTTTTAAAAATAAATTTTCATAATTTTCAAATTTTAAAATCTCGGCACCACTTGTCAAAGATAGACTTAATAATGCTAAAATTGCTAAATAAACAATAATAGTTCCACTTAATAAAAATATTTTGTGTCGAATTATTTTTTTGTTTTTAAAAAATATTAAATAAATACCAAACAAAAACATAATTAAATAAATAAAATATAAACCAAAACCAAATAAAAAATAGAAAATAAAATTAAAAGTTCTTGCGACATAGCCAGCATCAATAACCAAAATAATTGATAACAAACAAAGCATCAGTCCTAGACAAAATTTGATTTTATTAATTGGTATATCTTTAATTTGTTTAATATTGGATTTATCTTTCATATTTAAAATTATATCGTTAATTTAAAATATTTAAAGCGTTGCTTAAATATTTTTTATTACTCTGTCTCAATAATTATTGGAACAACAACTGGATCTCTTTTTAGGTGGTGACGAATTGCCTTACTTACTTTTTCTTTAATAGTCTCATAAACTTGTTTACGATCAAATATTTCATCAGCACTATTTAAAGCATTTGTCACTTCTTCAATATAAATATTAGTTACTTGTTTTAAAATTGGTTCAGCATCTTTAACAAAAACAAATCCACGCATTTGACAATCTGGTTTTGTGATTATCTTTTTTTTAGAAAGTGAGACACTACTGGCAATAACAACCACTCCGCCGTATCCCAGTTTACCTCTTTCTTGCAAAACTTTTTCACTTACATCTCCAACACCTAGACCATCAATTATGACTTCTTTTGATTCAACATTTTCTTTGTTATCTATTATTGGTCTATTTTGATCAGCTTTAAAATTAATAACACTGCCATTTTCTAAAACAAAAACATTAGTGTGATTTAATCCTATCCCCATGCTTAAAGCTAATTTTGCATTAGCTAATAATTGAACATAGCTCCCACGAACAGGCAAATAATATTTTGGTTTTAAAAGCGAAAGCATCATTTTTAAATCATTACTTTGGGCGTGCATACTTTCAACATCGCGTCTTTTTAAATAAACCACGTTAGCGTGTGTTTTAAATAATTCATCGACAGTTTTAGTAAATAAATCTTCGATATTGTCACTAGGTGGCGCACAAAATAAAAATGTATCCTTTTCTGTTAAAAATATTCTTTTGTCATCGTTTTCTTGATGAGCAAGTTTTTTAATTTTTTCATAAAGATTTTCGCCATGTCCTAAAATCAAAAATACTTCATCTTGACTACGATATCTTAAAATATCTTCGTATGGAATTAAATTATTTTTATTAATAGAAATAATGCCGTCGTTTTGTAAACTATCAATAATATATTTGGTTTCTTTATCAAAGAAAATAATTTTTTTGTTATTATCTAACGCTAATTGAATAATTTCATTTAAGCCATAACTATTTTGCCAAAAGGCGGCGACAAATAAACGTCCTTCTTCGTTATTAAAATATGATTTGATGTGGTTGGTGAAACGATGATTTGGTGAACAATAACCATCTTTTGTCGCTCCAAGAGATTCACACATTAATAAAAGCGTTTCTTTTTCGGCAATTTTACTTAATGCTTGTAAATCGAATTTAAAAGCTGGATAACGGGTTTCATAATCAACTATGAATTCAGAACTATAAACAATATAACCACGATCCGTAGAAATTGCCACTCCAAAACTATCAAACGCATTATGACAAGTTTGAAACAATCTTACTTCACGTCCATTAACTAAATGTGTAGAAGTTGGATTAACTATAATAAAATCGTAATTCATCCTTTTCTTTTCAAATATCATTCTTCTTGTTATTACTGTTTTGCCATACGCCGTTACATAAACAGAAGCAGGTGCTTTTTCATAAAAAAATGGTAAAGCTCCTAATTGTTCGTCGTGAGCATGAGTAATAAAATAAGCTTTAACACGATGAGCGTTTTCTTTAATGTATTCAATATTTGGAATAACAAAATCTACCCCAGGTGTAGTCTTGTTAGGAAATTTTAATCCACAATCCAAAATAATAATATCTTTATTTATTTCAACAACAAGCATATTTTTGCCAAGTTCATCTAAACCACCTAAAGCAAAAACTTTAATCGCATCTGCCATAAATTCCTCCTTAAATCTTAACAAAGTAAATTTTAATCAACTTCACTTGTAAAAATAATATCGACACCTAAACCTAAAATGTTTTCAATTGCTTTATCACCGATTTTGCAAGGTGCCTTCACAGTTTGATTGTTAATCTTTGTCATTACATCAAACATTTTTTCTTTTGGGATTTTTTTATTAGTTTTTACACAAACTAACTTAGAATTTCTATTTTCTACCAGCATTGTAGTCGTTAAAATGCGTGATGGATGTGTTAATTCCTCAATAGCGTACGTTTCACCACGTTTACAAAAATTGCCTGAAACTTTCAATTTATCATCGATATAAAGATGACAGCCACGTGGGCAAACAATACACGTTAATTCTTTCATGCTCTGGTCTCGATATCTATAGTTATCATACCATCTTTTAAAGGCGAATTAGTAGTATTAATCTTGATATTTTCCATTTGTGAAGGTAAAAGAGCCAATTTGTACACTTTTTTTATAATCTGATCATTGTTTTTAATTGTAATATCAACATTTTTACATGGTTTTTTGACTCGAAATTTAAATTCAATTTCTTTATTAGAAGAATATTTAATTTTATTAGGAATAACATATGAAACGTTGTTTTTAGCGACAACATTTATATTTAAATCTTCTTTTAATTGATTTTTTAAATATAAAGCCGCACCAAAACCAGCAAGATACCCTTCATTTGTTACAAAATCTACCAAATCATGAACATGAACGCAATTACCAGCGGCAAATAATCCAGGAACATTAGTTTGCATTATTTCATCAACTTTTGGACCTTTGGTTGTAGATATTTCTATCCCTAAATTATTTAATATACTAATATTTGGAACTAAACCGACAGATAATAAAAGCGTATCACAATCAAATTCTATTTCTTCTCCATCAATAAAATTCAAATTTTCATCAACTTTTCCAGCAATTATTTTTTCTAATCGCGATTTTCCAATTACCTTTTTAACAGTATAAGATAAATAAAGCGGAATATTAAAATCATCAAGACATTGCTTAATGTTACGATTTAAGCCATTGCTATATGGCATTATTTCCAAAACCGCTAATACGTCAGCACCTTCTAAAGTCATTCTTCTTGCGGTAATTAAACCAATGTCTCCACTACCTAATATTACAACTTTTTTAGCGGGCATATATCCTTTTATATTTATATATTTTTGAGCACAACCAGCAGTAAAAATCCCGCTTGGACGATCTCCCATTAAATTGATTGCACCAGCATTTCTTTCATAACAACCGCCAGCAAATATTATGCATTTAGCGTGACAAATATTTACACCACTTTCATTAATATATTTGATAAAAAATCCCTTTTCTAATGACAAAATAGATGTATTTAATAAATATTCTATTTTTTTATCTTTTACAATTTGTTTAAAGCGATATGCATATTCAGGTCCAGTTAGTTCTTCATTAAAAATTTCTAGGCCAAAACCATTATGAATACACTGATTTAATATTCCACCTAAATTTCCATCTTTTTCGATTATTAAAATATCTTTTATTCCTTCTTGTCTTGCTTTGATTGCCGCGGCTAATCCAGCACTTCCACCACCAATAATTACTAAATCTTTATTAATCATTTTTATCACCATTAATTTTTGTTAACGAATATATAATATTAGAATCGTTTTTATCATAAAGAATTTCTAATGGAGAAACATTATAATAATTAGCTAAAATATCTAAAACATTAGATTGGCAAAATCCGCTTTGGCATTTACCAAATCCTGCCCTGGTTCTTTTTTTAATTGCTTTTATTGTTTGAGGTTTGACATACCTATTTAAAACATCCTTAACTTCACCTAGTGTGACTTTTTCACAATTACAAATTATTTTAGAAAAATCTTTGTCTTTTTTTATTAACTCGTTTTGTTCATCAAGACTTAATTTTAAAAAGTGAACGTATTTTCTAACGTTAGGATTATAATTATCTTTCTTTTTTAAAACGATAATTGGTTTAATCAAATTATCGATGACATAATCTGCAATAGCTGGCGATGAGACTAAGCCAGGAGACTCAATACCTGCTACATTTATAAAATATTTATCTCTTTTAGCGGGTTCAATAATAAAATCATGTGTCGATGGCGTGGCTCTTATACCTGCAAATGTACGTATAGTTTGATTAAAAGGAATGTTTTTAAACATTTTTAAGGCAGATATTTTAACACTATCCAATGTCAACTTATCGCAACTATAATCATCCTTTAAACATACCTCGCTTGAAGGACCAACAATATAATTATTAGATGTTGTCTTACTAATTAAGACACCTTTTCCTTTATTTGTCGGTAAAGTAAAAATAACATGATTTAAAAAATTATTGTCGAAATGGTCTAAAACAATATATTCACCTTTTCTTGGAATTATATCAAAATCAATTTTTTCAATAAAAGATGCAATTTTATCTGCATTGTAACCAGCAGCGTTTATTACAATTTTGCATTTATATGAATCTTTATTTGTTACTACAGAAAACAATTCACCATCTTTACTTATATTAATTACTTCTTCATTTAAATGTAGTTTTACACCATTTTCACAGGCGTTTTCCATACAATGGACACATAAATTAAATGGATCGATAATCCCACCGCTTGGGCAAAATAACCCTTTAACAACATTATCAGATAAATTTGGTTCTAATTTTAATAACTCTTCTTTAGATAAAAGAAAAGCTTCAACATTATTTTCTTTTGCTCTATTTTTTAATTCTTCAAGTTTAGGAATATCATCTTCATCTAGACAAACAGTAATAGTACCGATTCTTTTAAAATCGACATCTAGTTGTTTACAAATTAAATCGAATTGTTTGTTTCCTAATACATTAAGTTTTGCCTTAAGAGTACCAGGGATAGGGTCATATCCTGAATGAATGATTGCCGAATTGGCCATACTAGTAACATTACCAACATCATTTTCTTTTTCAATAAGCAAAACATTTAAATCAAATTGTGATAATTTTCTAGCAATCATCACTCCGATGATACCGCCTCCGACTATAATAATGTCCTGCATATTAATCCCTATTATCTTTTAATACATTTTTAATATGATTGAGCACTTTATCTTTCATATCATCTCTTTTTAAAGAAAAATCTATGACCGCTTTAACATAACCAAATTTATCGCCGATATCATATCTATTACCAATAAAATCATAAACAATAACATCTTTATCTTTTGCTAAAATTTTAATCGCATCAGTTAATTGAATTTCACCACCTTTGCCGGGTTTAGTATTTTCTAAAATAGAAAATATATCGCTTGTTAAAAGATATCTACCCAAACAAGCGAGTGTGGAAGGTGCATCTTCTAATTTTGGTTTTTCAACCATATCTAAAAGATATCCTATTCTATTTTCCATTTTATTTTTTAAAGCCATAATACCATATTTATTAACTTGTGATGGTTCAACATTTTGACAACCAATAACGCTGCAATGATATTTATCGTAAATATCAATCATTTGACTAGAAACATTTTTACCATTCTCATTTATTATTAAATCGTCTCCTAATATAACAACAAATGGCTCGTCACCAACTGCCTCTTTTGCACATAAAATCGCGTGTCCTAATCCTTTTTGTTCCTCTTGAACAACATAAGTGATCTTTGCCATTGTCGATATGTCTTTAATCAATTTGGCTTCTTGAAATTTGCCTATTTCATTTAAATAAGATTCATAATTAATATCGCGTTGGAAATGTTTTTTTATTTCTTCTTTGTTATTCGAAATAATCAAAATGACTTCTTCTATTCCAGCATCAACAGCTTCTTTTATTTGATATTGAAGCGTGGGAATATCCACTATCGGAAGCATTTCTTTTGCCATTGCTTTAGTAGCAGGCAAAAATCTAGTTCCTAAACCTGCACAAGGAATAACTGCTTTTCTAACTTTATTATTCATAATACTTACCAATCCTTATTTATTATTATAAATATTTATTAATTACAAAGGAAATAAAACAATCTAATAATATGAAAAAATCCTATGTTATATAGGATTTAATCATTATCATTTATTTTTTAGCTTTCTTTAAAAAATTTCTTAGTTTTTTATCTTTAAATTCTTCTTTATCTAATTCAGGCTTTTCACAAAATTCTTTATGAGAAACTTTAACTTTTCCATGATCATCAATTTCGATAACTTTTACTTTTAAAATTTCTCCAACTTTGCACACATCGCTAGCCTTTTCTATATATCCCCAACCAAGTCTAGAAACGTGGCATAAGCCTTCACAATTTCCAAATAATCTGACAAATGCACCATAGTCTTCTACACGTGTGACTTCGGCGTCATAAATTTCTCCGACTTGAGCTTCTTTGACTATATCAGTAATCATTTGTTTAGCTTTGCAAATTGTATCGCGATCCATATGATAAATTGTAACTTGACCATTATCTTCGATATCGATTTTACAATTATCGCATTTTTCAATAATGTCATTAATTACCTTACCACCTGTTCCGATGACATCTTTGATTTTATTTGAATCAATCATAAATGTTTCCATCTTAGGTGCATATTTAGACACATCTGGACGTGGTTTATCGATAGCTTTTGCCATAACTTCTCTAATTTTAGCACGTGCATCATGGGCTTGGGCTAAAGCCTCTTTTAAGACATCGCGTGTGACACCCTTGATTTTAATGTCCATTTGTAAAGCAGTAATACCATTTTTAGTTCCAGCAACTTTAAAATCCATATCACCAAAATGATCTTCTAAACCTTGAATATCTGTCAAAATAGTATATGGATGTTTTCCATCTAATGGTCCGCTTGAAATAAGTCCCATAGCAATACCTGAAACCATTTCTTTAATTGGAACGCCTGCGGCCATTAAAGACATACAGCTAGCACAAATGCTCGCTTGACTAGAAGAACCATTACTTTCTAAAACCTCTGCAACAGTTCTTATAGTATATGGAAATTCTTCAAAACTTGGTAATACATATGAAAGTGCACGTTCTCCTAATGCACCATGTCCGATTTCTCTTCTGCCAGGAGAACCCATTCTTCCAACTTCTCCGACACTATATGGTGGGAAATTATAATGATGCATCCAACGTTTTGTATCCTCACCATCTAAACTATCCAAAATTTGTTCATCCATTTTAGAACCTAAAGTTGTAATAGCCATGACTTGAGTTTGACCACGGGTAAACATAGCACTTCCGTGAACGCGTGGAAGCAAATCAACTTGAGCATCTAATGGACGAATTTCATCAACTTTTCTGCCATCAGGTCGAATCTTTTCTTCGGTAATAAGTCTTCTAACTTCATTAGCGACAAGAGTTTCTAAAACTTGATTAACCATTGATATAGTTTTTTGATGAGTTTTTTCATCTTCATATTTTCTTTGATCATAGTCATCTAAAATTTCGTTTTTAATAGCATCAATAGCGTCTTGTCGTTCTAATTTGTCAAAAATAGATATCGCTTTACAAAGACGATCCTTGCTGCGATTAGTAACATCACTTTCTATTTCTTCATCAATTTTGTATAATTCAATTTCACGTTTTGGTTTGCCGATTTCTTTTGCTATTTCTATTTGCCAATCGCATAATTTTTTAATTGCCTCATGTCCAAACATCAACGCATCAAGCATTTCTTCTTCTTTAACTTGATCCGCTCCTGCTTCAACCATGTTAATAGCCTCTTTACTACCAGCAACCGTAACATTTATGTCACTTAGCTTGCTTTCTTCAACACTAGGATTAATAACAAATTTTCCATTAATACGACCTACTCTTACGCCAGCAATAGGACCATCAAATGGAATATCGGAGATACATAATGCTAAACTAGAACCTAACATTGCTGCCATTTCACTAGAAGCATCAGGATCTACAGACATGACTGTATTAATAATTTGAACTTCATTTCTAAAACCTTCAGCAAACATTGGTCTAATTGGTCTATCAATTAATCTTGCTGTTAATGTGGCGTGTTCACCTGCTCGCCCTTCTCTTCTTAAAAATGAACCTGGAATTTTACCAACAGCATACATTTTTTCTTCATATTGGACAGTTAATGGGAAGAAGTCACCTTCTTTTGGCAAATCGCTCGCACAAACTGTGGAAAGAACGACAGTATCATTATAGCGGACCAAACAAGCCCCATCTGCTTGCTTAGCGATTTCACCAGTTTCAATTACAAATTTCTTTCCTTCGAACTCTAATTCGAATGTTCTTTTCATCTACTTTTTCTCGCTTTCTTTAAATAATACGTATGTATTATATCACGCACCTTTTAAAAGCAAAATAAAAACAATTTTAGATAAAAAGTTTTGCTAAAAAGAGTTTAAAATATTACAAATTTATTATTTTTTTGATACTGATAAGTATTTAATCGAAATTAAGCATGTAATTATAGTAATTAATAATAATCCAATCAACATTAATCCTGCGATTAAATAGGAAAAAGCAATTGGATTTATAGCAAGCAAAAATTGTAACACCAAATAATAATTAAATGCATTGTTAACAACTATATTGATAATTGTAGCAATTAAAAATGAAACTATTCCTACCAGTGTAGTGGAAATACAATAAATTAAATCAACGTCAAAACTATTAATGCCTAAACTTTTTAAAATTCGAATTGTATATTGATCTTTTTTGATAACTCCAAAAATAAACGCTGTTAAACTTATCAATGCCGCAACTAAGAATATTGAACCTAAAATAGAAAAATACAAGCCATAATTATCTATAAAATTTTTTATACTAATTAAGGAAGGTTGATAAATTGTATCAAATGCAAACAATGGATGTTTAGCATTTGGCAATAAATAATCATAAAAATAATTGGCTTTTGCATACAAATTATTTTGATTTGTCAAAACAAATATATCAGATGCGTACATATCTAAATAAGCTATGCCAGTAGTAATAGAATAATCTTCATAATGTTTTTTTAACAATTCTTCATATTTATTGCTAGTTAAAACTAAAGAATTTGATAGACCATACTTATATTTTTCGTTTTCATGATTATAAGAAAATTCATTTGATTTAAAAATAGAAGAAATAACAAATTTTTCTTTCCCAAATGTAATATTGTGCATTAAATATTGCTCCATATTATCATCAGGGCTAAAAGGAATGTCCCCAAGTCGACAAAAATTGTATAGTGCTTCAATAGAAATAGCAATTTCATTATCGTTTTTAGGAAAATCGCCAATATAATCAAAACCTAAATCTTCAAATGTATTTTTGCTACAAGATACAATATCAGGTGGATAAATTTCATTTAAATTCCAATAATATGCATCTTCAAATAGATAAATGGTTCTAATAATTATTTTGTTTTCAAATATCTCATTTGCCTTACTAACATCTGATTTTTTATATCTTACAATCGATGAATTATTATTAAACAATAAATAAGTAAAACCATCGCTGTTTGCCTGATTTATTAATACATTTTCCTCATTATAAGATATTAATGTCATCCCACACATGAACACCCCTATCGATAAAAATGTTGTAAACATTGCAAATATTAATCTAACTATGTTCTTTTTAAATGAATTAAGACCTAATTTAATAGATATAGATAAAGGTAATCTTGTATCTTTTATATGATCGATATCTATATCATCATCTTTATCAATATTAGTTATAGTTTTATTATCATCAAAAGAAGATAATGTTATATCATCGATAATATTACCTTGTTCTAGTTTTATTATTCTAGAAGCATATTTATTTGCTAATAATTCATTATGAGAAACAACAATAACTAATCTATCTTTTGCAATATTT